>JAHQVL010000139.1 GCA_019634345.1 Rhodothermaceae bacterium | reverse complement strand
TATCAGTACAACCTTAGGGTACGAAAATGCACTTGTTCATACCGATTGCTTTTCACTGTGACTTATCCCGATTATTTACTCTTACTTTTTAACCCAATACCCCTCCTATGAAATCTCCCCTGGCATTATCGTTTCTTCTGCTCCTCTCTCTTACAGCCTGTGAGCCGATAGAGCAACCCGCTGCTTCGATCGACTATGATGCGGCTCGCCAACAAATCGCTGAATCCAATCGGTTGTTCTCTGAATATTTCGTAGCTGGAGACACCACCAGCCTGGGTACTCTTTACACTGCTGATGGCATGATCCTTCCTCCTGGTGGCAAAATTCAAGGCCGAACTGGCATCCGCGAATACTTTGCTCCTCGTGAAACGAGTACGCTCCTCTCCCACAAACTAGAATCCGAGTCGCTCATCTTTCAGGATAGCACAGCTACCGATGTAGGCATGTGGAGTAATACCTGGCAGGTACCTGATCAAGAAACAGGGTCGTCCTCTGGACGCTACCTGGTTATATGGCGCCTCGAACCAGATGGCCAATGGCGGATGGAGTATGATATCTGGCAGCGGCCCTGATGTACTTGGCCCACTACAAGCCCTCTTCTGTTTACTGACATATATTATCCGAGTTAATCTATCTTCGCTACCATCCTCTGATATATGATTTCCGGGTGGTTCGCCAGGCGCTCGTAATGCTGGACAAAGTTGAATCCTTTCTTTTGATAAAGCAGACTGGCTGCTTTGTTTTCTTGAGAAACGGCAAGAACAACTTCTGCGAAGCCCTCTTCGTGGGCGTGATGAAAGACTGCATCTATCAGTTGCTCGCCCACTCCTTTTCGCCGATGCTCCGGGCTTACCCACATCGAAATAAGGCTATACTCGCCCGCCTGCATAGCGCCGCCTATCAGGCCCACTGAGTTTGAGTTGAGATACGCCATGAAATAGGTCAGGGCCATTCGGTTTCCGGCTCTATCTCTCCATTCTTGATCTGAGATTGTTGCAGCTTTTGCATACGTAGAGCCGAATGCTTTAGGTGCATCTTTGAGAGAACTCAGGCGGATTTGCTTTAAATTGAGCCAATCCTCCTCGTTCGTTTTGCGAACTGTTATTTCCATTGCAAGTGGATTCCAAATAAATGATTAATGAAATGCTATAAAGAAATTGGGGTGCATTTGGTTATATCAGTTTAACCAAAATAGGAGAGCACTCCCGTCTGAATAGACGCAGATGAAAAGTCTTCTCCTTCTATGGGATGATCATCCAGCCGGCACAACATCGATAGCTGTCCAACGTGAGTCAGAATGTCCGAAAGAGGGCCTTGAAGTAGCCGCTTCGCGTAGTCAATACCTAATTCCTGCCTGGTCAGCACATCATCAAGAGCTTTTAGCTCACCATTAAACCGTTTGATTTCACCATGTAGATCGAGCTTTTCTGGTACCGTTTTGCCAAAGCGTTCCTCTTGAATAAAAGTCCGTGTCCAACAAAGTACCCGGTACATGTGATTAATGATCTCGATAGGAGTTCTGACTGACTTTCCTGCACTGAAATCCCCGAAAGTATCTGACGTATTATGCACTGATTTTTGGAAACGATATGCGATTGTAGATAGGGTGTGCCTTAGATACTCATTCGCAGGTTGTGTTGCCATGAACTGTTTCTGTTTTCTTGAATGGAGTTAAAAGAAAAGGGTGTTCATTTAGAATTGTTTTAGGTAAGTACAGATGTAAAAAGTGTTTACCCCCAATCACTCGCACTTTATCAAACTATCCCGCCTTTCCCTTGAGATGATCAGACAACCTGAGGGTTAATGCGACAACTGTTAGTGTTGGGTTTGCTGCACCAGCCGTAGGGAAGGCTGCAGATCCGGCAACATAGAGGTTGGATAATCCATGTACTTTGCAATTCGCATCCACTACTCCTTGCTTTGGATCATCATGCATGCGCACGGTTCCCATATGATGCCAGCCAGTACCTAGATGATCCGGCCAGGCATTGTCATCCTCGGATAACCAATCCATCATCCGGACACGCCCGAGCTCACTTCGACCAGCCTCCTCTCCCAGTACTTCGTAAAAGCCACGGATTGATCGTTTGTCAATTTCGGCGAGTTGCCAATCAATACTGATCTTTGGTACGCCTAGAGCATCATTTTCTTCACTCAACAATACCCGAGAATTGGGATTTGGTGCTTGCTCAAGCCGAGTGAACAGATTATAGATGTTAATTTTTGAGGTATCGAAGTAACTTTGGCCTGAAAACGCAAATCCTAACATGCCATCTGCCCACGTAATCGATTCTTCCCCGGAGTTCCACAAGCCGATGGTGCCGTCACCAGGATTGAATGAATCGATATCTGTGATTGCATCTCTTATGCTCGCTGTAGAATTCAGTATCTGTTTTTCTTCTTGAACTTCGGCAGTCAGCGCTAATTCTCCATATGCTTTTATGGTGCTGAAATTATGAAAAAACGTATACAAATCGAGAGGCCTGCCTTTTGGCAATACAAGGAAGGCGGCAGCTATTTCTGGATGATCCATAAAATATCTCCCGACCAAATCATGATCGTTCCCCAGGCCATTCGGGTTTTGTCGATTAGAGGCCAGCAGCAATCGAGCATTTTGGATAGCACCGCATGCCAGGACAAAATGACGCGCTTTCACTCGATGATGCTTACCATTCAGGCACCTGATCTCGACTTCTTCTACTGCGTTGACTGCTTCGTTCGTTTTGATATTGCATACATTGGCAAATGTATACAGGCGAACGTTCTTAGAGGCAACTATGCTGTCACGGTATTTCAATCCAAAACGAGTGGGGCCGAGTCGCCACATCTTGGTGGCAACGCGGCTTGAATCAAAGGGCAACGCCGAGTAAATAGGATCTTCTTTCTCCCATGAAGAAGAATCGTAGTCATATGGACCCAGCTCGATCCATTGATGTGCCTTTTCATAAAAGGGATCAAGATCTTCTCTTGTGATCGGCCATCCACTGTGATCAACCCAGCTTCTTTTTGCAAAATCTACAGGATCAAAAGGCGAACAAAGTCCACCCCAATGGTTGGTGGTTCCTCCAAAATAATGAAGGCGTGTTGTATCATACTTGTGGTACCTTCTTCCAATATTTTCTCCTTGATACAAATCCTGAACATCAGCGTGATATTCAAAACCCCCGCCTTCAAGCAGTATTACTCGTTTGCCAGAGTTCATCCATTCTAGAGCCATGCTAATACCAGCAGCACCTGCTCCAATGATACAAATATCACCTTGAATCAGCGTTTCATCCTGTAGCGTTTGGGCGTCGACGTGCATATTACCTCTCCTAATGCAATGGAATGAGTTGGTGGACTCTTAAAAAGATGGGTCGTCACTAATTAAGGGTGGGTGGGATTAGTGGGTTAGCTGCTTAAATACTATAAAATTAGTCTTAGAAATGAAAGTATTGATTACATGACCTAGTTAGGGTGACTCAGGCAATTTGCGTTATGTCTATCTTTTCGACTCACGTTCGTTCTTTTTACGAATAGACATTGCTTCTGCTATTAGTGCTTTAATCTGATCGAATATATAACCGGTTTTTTCCTCATTTAATAAGGCGACTTCACGATCAATTAAGGCTTCACTTGCAGTAAAGAGTACCTGGTATCGGATGTTGCTAGTGCGGCGTAGGCTACCAGATTGCAAGTCTCTATCTTCAATGAGAGCAATGCCATCCCTTTTGGCCTTACTTGTTACCTGACACAAGATGTAATCACCATAGTTCACCTTAGCGACAACTAGGGCTGGTCTTTTTTTAACTTTAGAAAGATTTGCAAAAGGAAAATCAACGAGCACTATAGCCCCAGGTAGATACATTGTCAATCACCACCGCTTTCGGAATCTTGAAAATGTGCCCAGGCTTCATCTTCTTCGGGCGTATCCCAATAACGTGCAAGGGCCGACTGTGATACTAACGCAGCATATTGACCTGGAGAAATGGGTTGCTCGTATTCATTTGCTGCAAGTACAGTGATAAGCACACGTTTTCCTCTGAGATCAATGCTTCCTACTTCTTCAGAGAAAGTGATTTTTCCTTCATCGTCAAATTGAGCTTCGATAGTAATAAGTGGCATGACGTATTCCTTTCCTTGTTCGATAGTTCAATACGTTAGGATTGCAATAGGAGATCCTCAACCAGAATATACCTGTTATGAAGTCTACTTTATATAGACATATGATCCAGTAAAACATAACCTTCATAAGGAAAAAAGCTGCACGTATTCCGTTGGATCATCGCTTTGCTGCAAGCTCATCTTTTGGTATTGAGCCCTTCTTGATAGACAAGTCTCTATCGTCAGAGCAATAGCACCCACAATAACGCAGCCTCTGGGAAGGAGTCTTCGAAAGCACCTGAAACAGGTATTTGTGTCTTTAGATTGGTTCGCAGTCCTTTTGAATCCTCGGGGCTAAGAATGGTAACGACGCCTGATGCGTTATATGCTATTACATAACAGTCGCCTGGATTGGTAAAGCCTTCGGTTGAGTTGTCGTAGGTGAGGATGGCCTTTCTTTGGTACTGTTTCAGTAAGTCTTCAAGGGTGTCTACAGAGTTGGCCTGCATAAGGGAATCAATGGGGGGTATTGTTGCCGCGCTGCTCTCTGTTGCATTGCTTCCGGTTGTGTTGCGGCCAACAAAAAGATTGGATGAGTAGGCAAGAAGGCCGGCTGTAACCAGCGCGATCACTGCAATGGACATAAGGATTGTCCGAGGCTTCAGGGGGAGGTTTTGCTTGGAGGATTGTGTAGTCGAAGTGTTTGGGGCAGCCTCCAGGTTAGGTAGAGGATGAGCATTCGCTTGTATGTTTTGAGCAACGTCTCCAGGGATGTGCCTTGTATTCATACCCTCTCTTAAGGCATCCCGTAAGGCCTCGCCTGATTGAAGTCTACGCGCTGGGTCTTTTGCAAGGCATCTATCTAGAATGTCCGACAGCCAAAGGGGAATATCTGGATTTACTTCGTGAGCAGGAATGTGGGTCGTCTGGAAAAGTGTAGAGATAAATTCGCGGGGCGACTTCCCGTCGTAGGGGAATGCATCCGTCACGCACTTGTATAGGACAACCCCAAGGCTATAGATATCAGACTGAGGTGTTATGGGTTTACCTTCGAAGGACTCAGGGCTCGCATAGATGAAGGTACCCAGGAATGCACGATCGTTAATCGTGATTTGGGTCATGGTGTCATTTCGGGCAAGGCCAAAGTCGACCAGAACTGGATGATTCTGGTTGTTGATGATGATATTCTGATCCTTGATATCCCGGTGGATCACTTGCTGAGAGTGAATGTAATGCAGTGCATCGGCGAGTTCGGTACCCCAATGGATGATCTGGTTTAGCGATGGGGTATTACCCATCATGCGCTGTTCCAGGGTTTCCCCTTCGATGAGCTCCATGGCCATAAAGACCATCTCGTATTCTATGCCGGCATCGTATACGCGAACTACGTTTGGGTGCGATAGCTTTGCAAGTGTTTCGCCTTCACGGATGAACCGTTTACGGGTATGCTCATCCATGAATTGATGGGGCACCTTGAGGGCGACGCGCCGGTTG
>JAHQVL010000138.1 GCA_019634345.1 Rhodothermaceae bacterium | reverse complement strand
TCTGTCAGAGAATATTGCAGTTGGTCAATAGGTGTTCCAAGAACGGTTTGAGTAGGGGAGCCTGCACTTCCGCTTAATTTGAGCCAAAATGCATTACCCGGTGTTAGTTGGGTCGTTGAAACATAATCAGAGCCGTTCCACGTGAACGGAGTCAGCCCATCGAGGCTTACACTATTATAAATGCTTGTGTAAAATTCATCTGTTGTAGTTAGAGGAAGACTGAGGAGATTCCAGTTGCTTTTCAGTGATTGGGTGAAAGATGACAGCCCTGTTGACGAATCATCATGGTATCGTTCAATCGAATTTAATTCGGGAGTCCCGCCTCGCTCTGCAGCGCCAGCAGCAATATATACAGCATCATTAAGAAGTGTTGCCTGGGTACCATGCCTGCCTACATTGAGCGATGATAAGGTACTCCATGTTTGAGAACCCGGGTTAAACGCTTCGGTTGAGTTATGCGCGAGCATTTGACTGTTCGATTCACCTCCAATTACCAGGATTTCCCCTCGGTATAAAATTGAAGAAGTGCCGCCTCGCGGTGTGGGGATGGATGCAGATAGTGTGGACCAGTTTCCGGAGTTGAAATCATATACATCAACCTCCGAGATCGTTTCATTAATAATGCTGGGGTGACTGGTGTCGCGTCCGCCTGTCAAGTAGATTTTATTGTTGAAAAGGACAGCATGATAGTGATCCCGTTTCCGTGGAGCATTAGGCATCACCTTCCATTGCCCAGTAACAGGATCGTACTCATCAAACCAGTCATATGAGGTGGATCCTGATCCATGACCACCTTCTAATCCACCAATAATATAGATCTTGTTGTTGTGTACAACGGCTCCGGTAGAGCCTCTGCGCCTATCCGACGGGATTTCATGACTTTGATTCCACTGGTCAGTTTGCGGGTTATAGGTCCAAACGTGGGTAATACCCGATTCGCTGTCGCAGCACGCACCTGTGTAAGCACCAATGACATAGATCAAGTCGTTAAAAACAACTGCCTGGAAATGGTGCATTTGAAAGGGCGGGAATGCGCCATCAGACCATGCATTGGTGTCAGGGTCGAAAATTTGTACCTGTTTAACGCTTCTTCCGCCAATCAAATACAGTTTCCCATTGTATCCAATAAGGCCATTCTCATGCCGTTCTGTTGGGTTACCAGATGCAGAAATAGTCGACCACGAAGGGTCTTGTGCTAGGCTATCTAAGGTAGGGGTAACAACTAGAAGGGCAATACAAATCCACTGTACCAGACGAAACATCGGCTTCATACGCAGGGCTACAATCCAATGAAATAGAGACGAACGTTCTTAACGAGACTTTTCGGGAATGGGCGACTAGTTTTTTAGTCGTATCAGTTCAGTAAGTCGCTGAAAGCACTGGGAAGTAAAAATACAATTTTTTCAATGACTTAACTAATCTGTTTTTTTACTTAACAATGTCGAACATTCCGGGATGAGAAACAGTATCAAGGCGATATTTTGTTAAACGGTAAAAGATTACAGCTGGTCAACGTGTATCATGTTTAAAGAGGATAAAAACGTTCATCTACCCGAGTTGGAAAAAGAGATATTGGATTGGTGGAAACGCAATGACATTTTTGAGAAAAGTATTTCGTCTAGGGAAGGAGCTCCAGCTTTCACCTTTTATGAGGGCCCACCCACAGCGAATGGGCGTCCTGGCATTCATCATGTACTTGGCCGCACCTTGAAGGATGTATTTTGCCGTTTCAAGACCATGAAAGGCTTTCGAGTAGAGCGAAAGGGGGGATGGGATACACATGGCTTACCCGTAGAGATAGAAGTCGAGAAGGCATTGGGCCTAGAAGGACGCCACCAGGTTGAGGCCTACGGAATAGAAAAATACAATGCTGCATGCCGCGAAAGTGTACTGAAATATAAAGAGCTGTGGGATGATTTGACCGAACGAATGGGGTATTGGGTTGACCTTGAAAATCCGTACATCACATTCAAAAATGAATATATTGAATCAGTTTGGTGGCTGTTGAAACAGATTTATGAGAAGGGGTTACTGTACAAGGGCTATAAGATCCAATGGTACAGTCCCGGCTCAAACACCGTGTTGTCTTCTCATGAAGTAAGCCTTGGGTATAAGGAAGTCCAAGATCCAAGTGTCTATGTACGATTCCAGCTGTACAATCAAGAGAATACATATTTTCTAGCGTGGACGACAACCCCCTGGACTCTGATATCCAATACGGCTCTTGCTGTAGGGGCTAAGATTACCTACGTGAAAGTCCGTCAAACCAATCCTGATGAACCCAGTGAGCACCTGATTCTTGCAAAACAACGCATGAGTGTGTTGCCGGATACCTTCGAGATTGTAGAAGAATTTCAGGGTGACTCTCTCGTTGGTACAAAGTACGAACCCCTGTTCTCGTACTTCAAAGAAGATGAAGGCGCCGAGAAAGCCTGGCATGTAGTTGATGCCGATTTTGTTTCGACAGAAGATGGTACGGGGATCGTTCATATGGCGCCGGCATTTGGAGCTGATGACTATGATGTTGGGAAGAAACATGGACTGCCCTTATTCAATCCAGTGACACCAGAGGGGACCTTTACTGACAACATTGACCTGGTTGCCGGAGAGTGGTTTAAGGATGCTGACAAAAAGATCTCCCGCAACCTGAGGGAGCGGGGTTTGCTGTTCAGGCATGAGACGTACTTGCACAATTACCCTCATGACTGGAGAAAGGGGACCCCCTTGATGAGTTACCCGGTGGAGAGTTGGTTTATACGTACCACACAATTCAAAGAAAAGCTGGTTGCTCTAAATAAAGAAATCAACTGGCAGCCAAATACCATTGGAGAGGGGCGTTTTGGGGCCTGGTTGGAAAATAATGTTGACTGGGCATTAAGCCGGCGAAGGTACTGGGGTACACCGCTGCCTATCTGGCATTCGGATGCGCCAGGTTCTGAATATATAGAGGTGATAGGCTCTGTGGCTGAGTTGAGGGAGAAATGCGGAGATCAGGTGCCAACGGATGAAGAATTGGACCTTCACCGGCCGTTTGTAGATCGTTACACCTGGCCTGCTCCTGATGGAGGCACAATGCGTCGCGTGCCAGACCTCATTGATGTCTGGTTTGATTCAGGAGCGATGCCCTTTGCTCAGTGGCATTATCCGTTTGAAAACAAGGAGCGATTTGAGCAGAATTTCCCTGCAGACTTTATCTCTGAGGGCGTCGATCAAACGAGAGGGTGGTTCTATACACTACATGCCATCGCAACGCTGGTGATGGGGGATAAGGCCTATAAGAACGTCGTTGTAAACGGACTGCTGCTGGATGATAAAGGGGAAAAAATGTCAAAATCCAAAGGGAATGCGATCGATCCTTTTGAGATTATTGGGCAAGAAGGTGCAGATGCAGTACGATGGTACATGTTGAGCAATACGCCGCCATGGGAGAATTTGAAATTCTCGACACGCAGTTTGCAAGATACAAAGCGAAAGTTCTTCAGTACCCTGCAGAATGTATATTCATTTTTCGCTACCTATGCGAATATAGATGAATTCAATGGCACTGAAGAACGTATTGGCCTGGCAAATCGCGCAGAGTTGGATCAGTGGGTGATGAGTAGGCTTAATTCGACGCTCAAAGAGGTTAATGAAGCTTATGAGGGGTATCACCCAACACGTGCAGCACGAGCTATTGAGCGCTTTGTGGAGGAACTGTCGAACTGGTATATCCGGCGTTCTCGTCGTCGGTTCTGGAGCACAAAAGAAGCCGGCTCAAACGGGACAGATGAGCATCTCGACAAGTTGGCTGCCTACCAAACTGTTCATGAGTGCCTCATTGTTGTCTCGCAAATGATGAGCCCCATTGCTCCGTTCTTTGGGGAATGGCTATATGGTGTGCTGGCGCCAGGACAAGAGACAGATGCAGAGCAGTCTGTGCATTTATCTGTTTTTCCAGAAGTAGACGCTACTGCCATTGAGCCCGATCTTGAGCACCGGATGTACATGGCTAGAACGGTATCGTCTATTGTATTAGCGCTTCGGAATAAGAGTTCAATTAATGTCCGGCAACCGTTGCCACAGATTCTTGTAGTGACGGGAGAGCGGGTGCGTGAGGAGGACTTGGAATCAGTCCGAGAGATCATTCTTGAGGAAGTGAATGTCCGAGAGATAAACTATATATCTGGAGCCAGTGATGTTGTTAAGCGATCTGCCAGGCCTAATTTTAAGGTCCTTGGTAAACGCTTAGGCAAGAAGATGAAAGCTGCTTCGGCTGTGATTAAGAATTTGACGACGGCTCAGATTGACGCTTTACTGGCAAATAGTGAAATTGTATTGCCCATAGAGGGTGACGACCTAACATTTACCAATGAGGAGATAGAAGTGGTGAGTGAGGGTGTGGAGGGCTGGTTAGTTGGCCAAGACGGCCCGCTTACGGTTGCCTTAGATACGTCGCTCAGTGAAGATCTTTTAGTTGAAGGCCTGGCTCGGGAGTCCGTAAATCGAATTCAGAATATGCGAAAAGCAGCTAGTTTTGACGTCACAGATCGTATTGAAATACAATTTGAAGCGTCAGATTCTCTCGCTACAGCAATTACTAAACAATCTGACTGGATCAGGAACGAGACGTTAGCATCTTCGTTGCAAAAGACGAGTAACCCCACAGGTGAAATGGTCCAATCTTTTGAGATTGGTGAGGAGCAATTGACTATTGGCGTTAGTAGAATAAAGGTGTAACGCTTCTCAAAAATTCCCACTTTTTATTTTCTTTTGGTTTATCTTATTAGTACGTTTAAGCTTCAAGTGAATTGACACGACTTCTCCCCCGGGCGTATCGAGGAAGAATCTCATCAAAATTCAGGTGGATATGGAAAAGATATCAGAACCAGCCGTCAAGTCCCCTTTTTCCGATTCTGAATTAGCCTATTTTGAACAACTTGTTCTAGAAAGACGAAACTCAGCGATCGAAGATATCGAACGATTGCGCTCTCAGCTCCAAGATGCTCGTGAGCAAGCTGAAAATGACACAGCATACAGTTACCACATGGCAGATGCCGGTACTGATGCTATGGAACGCGAAAAATTATACTTGATGGTAGCACGTCAGCAGAAGTACGTAGGTTATCTTGATCGCGCTTTAGACCGCATCAAGAAGAAAACCTATGGAGTTTGCAAGATAACAGGTAAGCCTATCACCAAAGAGCGACTCCAGGCTGTACCTCATACTGAAATTTCTATAGAGGCTAAACTTAAGCAAAGAAAGCATCGATAAGTTTCTAGGAAGGGACACGGGGTCAGGAAACCCGCTTTGAAGAGAAATGCTTGGCACATGCACTTAATTTGGATCGCCCTTGTAATCATTGCCATCGATCAGGCTACTAAACTCATTGTTTATAATACAATGACCATTCAGGAGTCAATCCCTATTATTGGAGATTGGCTCCGTTTTACATATACGGAAAATCCTGGGATGGCTTTTGGGATCAATTTCGGTCCTGATGGATTGGTGACTGCATTGTCAATCTCTGCTACTTTACTGATCTGTTTATACTTGTACAAAGTAAAAGACAGTTATTTCTGGTATAGTGTTAGCATAGCATGCATACTTGGAGGGGCACTTGGCAACATTATTGATCGAGTCCTCTACGGGTATCTATTCTATGACGCGCCCTTATTTACAGGCAGGGTGATTGATTTCATCCATTTAAATCTGTGGAAAGGTTATTTGCCGAATGCAATACCAGTAATTGGTGGTAAATATGCAGCATTATTTCCAATCTGGAATGTGGCTGATATGGCTATTGTAATGGGCGTGATTGGCATATTAGTATATCAGAATAAATTTCAGGAATCTTTATTAGCTCAATCTGAAAATCCCGTTTCAGCCGAAGAAAACGACGGGGTTACCGTTAATGGTAACCCTCAAGAAGAAGATGTTTCAAATGACACGGTTGTGTCTGATGAGCCGCCGCCAAATAAAGGTGATGCTCTGCAAGATGGATCAGGATCACCAGTAGATCAGGAAGAGTTTAAGAAGAACTGAGTTGTATATAAACCAATATCCCTGATGTCTGATCACCTTGCAGGTGATCAGAGAGGTGTGTGAATGTCTGACTTTCAGTCTCGAATAAGAAATTTTTGCATTATAGCCCATATTGATCATGGTAAAAGTACGCTGGCAGATCGTCTTCTAGAGATCACCGGTACGCTAAGCCAGCGTGATATGCAAGATCAAGTTCTGGATGACATGGATCTAGAACGAGAACGTGGTATTACGATCAAGAGCCATGCTATACGGATGGATTATAACCATCCAACAGATGGCAATAAGTATATACTAAACCTGATTGATACACCGGGGCATGTCGATTTTACGTATGAAGTTTCCAGGGCACTGAATGCATGCGAAGGAGCCATTCTGGTTGTAGATGCAGCACAAGGTATCGAGGCACAAACGATTTCAAATCTCTATTTGGCCATGGAGTGTGATCTGGAGATCATTCCCGTGCTGAATAAAGTTGATCTTCCGAGTGCCAATCCAGACATAGTTGCTCAATCTATAGAGCAACTGCTGGGAGAACCTGCCGAAGATATTCTACATATCAGTGCAAAAACGGGAGTTGGTGTGGACGTTCTGCTTGACAAAATTGTAGAACGTATCCCTGCACCTTCTGGGGATTCGGAAGCTCCACTTAAAGCGCTGATTTTTGATTCTGTCTTTAACCAGTATAGAGGCGCTGTTGCTTACGCACGAATCTTTGAAGGGACCCTGAAAAAAGGGGATAAGATGAAGTTTATGGCGAACGGGGAGGAATATGACGCAGAAGAGATAGGCGTTCTCAAATTGGGCATGGAGCCCGTAAATGAATTGAATCCTGGTGAAGTGGGCTTTGTGATTGGGTCTGTGAAAGATGTAAGGCATACACGTGTTGGGGATACGATAACGCTCTCCAAAAACCCAGCTGATGAACCCATCAGGGGCTTTCTGGAGGCAAAGCCTATGGTCTTCAGTGGCGTTTACCCCACGAGCTCTGAGGATTTTGAAGATCTGAGGTCATCGCTCGATAAGCTGCAGTTGAATGATGCGTCACTAACGTTTGAACCTGAAACCTCATCTGCTCTTGGTTTTGGGTTTAGGGTTGGGTTTCTCGGCCTTCTCCATATGGAGATTATCCAGGAACGGTTAGATAGAGAGTTTGGGCTCGATATCATCACAACTGTACCTAACGTTAAGTACGAAGTGTACCTGACTAAAGGAGATCATGAAGTAGTTGAAAATCCGAGCTCGATGCCACCGCCGGGGTTGATTGATGAAATTCGAGAACCCTACGTCCGGGCTCAGATTATTACACCTTCGGAGTATATTGGAAGTCTTATGGGATTGTGCCAGGAGCGCCGTGGTATCTACATCAATACTCAATACCTGGATACCGAGCGCGTTGATCTCCAATATGAGCTACCTCTATCAGAAATAGTATTTGACTTTTATGACAAGCTTAAGAGCTTAAGCAGAGGATATGCGTCGTTCGATTACGAGATTTTGGACTATCGAAAAAGCAACCTTGTCAAACTCGATATTATGATTAATGGTGATGCAGTCGATACATTATCCACGATCGTCCACAGGGACAAGGCCTACTATATTGGACGCAAGTTGACTCAAAAACTGAAAGAGTTAATTCCCCGCCAGTTGTTTGAGGTTGCTCTTCAGGCAGCAATTGGTACTCGAGTGATTGCTCGAGAAACAGTTAAAGCGCTGCGTAAAGATGTGATTGCAAAATGTTATGGAGGGGATATTTCCCGAAAGCGTAAGCTTTTGGAAAAACAGAAAGAGGGTAAAAAACGCATGAAGCAAGTAGGCCGCGTTGATGTGCCTCAGGAAGCTTTCCTTGCTGTCCTCTCTATCGAAGACTAAGTCTTCCCCCTTAACACCAATAAGAACGATGTATATCCTGCGGTATTTGCTTTTAGGGGCATTGATTGGCACCATTGCGGTTCCGTCGCATGCACAAAGCCTGGTTGACCGGTATAGGGAAGCACGTTTTAAGGTGCAGGTTTCGGAGTATCTTGATCAGTTTGGTGAGCAGGTACCCTCTGGCAATGTGAAGCACATCCCTACACGTGCTGATACGTTGCAGCATTGGCTCAACCAACTTGCAAATAGTGCGCGTATCGCTGAATGGAATAGAAGAGAAAAAAACTTTGAAGTAGCAGGGTGGCGCCTTGTCCGGAAATTAGAAAGGGCCTGGTTTTCGAAGAAGTTTGAGAACACTCTTTGGGCCTTTCTTGGAACCGAATCGCTCTTACCCGTTGATACAACATATACCAGGGATCTTCGAGCCAAGCTGGAAGCATACTATGGCCCTCCGACGCAGACAATTTCTGAACTTTTGAACAGTAATGAAACTGAACGGCGCCGAGATCGATACATGCAATTTGAGTATTGGTTTGTAGTTAATGACTCAATACCTGTAGTTCTAATGGATGTTAATGGTCCATTGGAACGCGGGCTCATTGTTTCAAGTGACGAGAGATATAGAGACATACTATTACAGGTGCGGGAATCGTTACTAAAAGAGTTTCTGCAGTCACAAAAACGTGCACCCTACGTAGACTATTATTATGATGCGATCGCGCGTACGTGGTACTATGCGGGTTTCGATGGAAGGGAATACTTCTATCAGCCTATAAGCAGCCGTCCTAATCTTGCATTAGGCCGGCCCTGGTTAGATATTATTAATCGTTTGGACTGAATCTGAAGAGAATACGAATTGGCAACTACACAGAAAAAAAGAGCACAACGGCGAAGAGACCGTCAAAAAAAGCGTAAATACGACAATAAGTCCTCTTCGCAAAATGGCTCCAAGGGCAATAAAAATTCTACTCCACCAACGCCAAAAGGAAAGGTGCGCGAATGGGTAGAAGCATTGGTGTTTGCGCTTGTAGTCATGCTAATCGTGCGCACGTTTATTTTTGATCTCTTCCGCATTCCTACTCCATCGATGGAGAAGAGCTTGTTAGTAGGTGATTACCTGTTTGTATCGAAGCTCAATTACGGGACGCGTACTCCAATCACGCTTGGCGTACCATTCACTCAGTATCATCTTCCTGGCTTCTCGCTTCCATACTTTCGTTTTCCCGGTTTTTCGGACGTTAAGCGAGGTGACGCCGTTGTGTTCAATTATCCTATCGAGGAGAAGCCCGTAGACAGGAAGATGCATTACATCAAGCGGGTGATCGGCTTACCGGGTGAAGAGGTTGTTGTAAAAGACAAGGTAGTACTTGTAGATGACGAAGCTCTTTCTACAATGGAGGGCATGCAGCAATTTTGGGATGTGTATAAAACGGATGAACGTGTTGTCGTCTCTGCCCAGCGATTAAAGGCTATAGGTGTTGATACCCTGGCAATGACAATCAACCCCAAGCTACTAAGAATTGTGGCGACGGAAGACGCAATTGAAGAAGTGGAATCCTGGTCGTATATAGATCGTGTTGAACCTTACATTGCTTCAGAAAATGCTGGCTATGGAGCCATTATGTATCCGAGAGGCCGGGGGTATACGCCAGATAATTACGGACCAATCAAAATTCCAGGCAAAGGAGATACAGTCACTCTTACGATAGATAACTGGCATGTTTATGAGCCGGTCATTCGTCGTTATGAAGGGCATGAAACCAGGGTTACGCCTCAAGGTAAATTTGAAATTGATGGTAATCCGGTCACATCCTACACTTTTTCACAGAATTACTATTTTGTAATGGGTGATAACCGCGATAATTCAGAGGACAGCAGATTCTGGGGGTTCGTCCCCTTTGACCACGTGGTAGGTAAAGCATTGCTTATTTACTATTCCTGGGATAAGGATAAGAATCTGCCTAGATTTTCTCGCATTTTCAAGGTAATAAAGTAGAGCTTCTGCCTCTTAGCATATCGTGGGCCTGTTTAATTTAACATCAGACTCTAGCGGGTCATCGGTCGGTAGTACCTTTTCTGAACCTCCTCTTCAGGAGGTGGCCCAACCTGCTTGGAAAGAGCGAAAAGGCCTATTAGGTGAATGGTCTTTTGCGCTCATTATTGCATTTATAGCCGCTCTTACCATTCGCACCTTCTTCTTTGAGGCCTTTAGGATTCCCTCTGAGTCCATGGAGGATACGTTGGTCGTTGGAGATTTTGTTCTAGTCTCTAAGATGCATTATGGATCCAGGGTACCAACGACGATAGGCATTCCTTTCACTACCTATTATCTAGAATCGTTTACGCTGCCGAGACTTCGATTACCCGGGTTTACCAAAGTTGATCATAATGATGTGATTGTGTTCAATGTACCCGGTGAAGTACAGCCTATTGATAGGAAAACACACTATATCAAACGGGTTATCGCATTGCCTGGAGATACCCTTCGGATTCAAAACAAGGTTCCTTTGATAAATGGAGTGCCTCTTCAGTCTGGTGATAATATTAAGTACATGTGGAAAGCCAACCCAGTGGAAGGAAAAGAAATACCACATATGCGCCTGAAGGAATTGGGGGTCTACCAGATGATACAGCCGCAAAGGCAGGGAGAACCGCTTCGGTTTGAAGCATCGCGCCTCGTTTCTAAAGAAGTAGAAACGTGGCCAGAGGTCAAAAGCGTTGAGCCTGTTGTCAAAAACTCCCACTTTCGAGAGAAGATTTTCCCAGGAAATAGTGGTTTTAGCCTGGATCAGTACGGTCCACTCTATATACCTAAAAAGGGTGATACTATTGAGCTAAATGACCAAAACTGGGCAAAGTACAAGGAAATTATTACGCGCTACGAAGGCAATACGGGAGTCCGAGTCGGAGAGAATACTTACCATCTAAATGGCTCTCTTGCACGCTTTTACACCCTGAGTCAGGATTATTATTTTGTCATGGGAGACAATCGGGACAGCTCATTAGATAGCAGAACATGGGGGTTTGTCCCGTTTGACCATGTGGTAGGAAAAGCCATTTCAGTGTACTTTTCTTGGGACGCCCATGCGAGTCAAGTTCGTAAGGATAGAATCCTTAAAAAGCTCAATTGAACCATTCTCAGGTTGTTACCTGTGCGACAATCTACGATACTAGTCAATCGATGACAGGCGGAGTTTGTCAAAGTATTCCTGTTGAGGCGTTCCTGCCGGAATATCATATGGGTGCGCAGGAAGCATAATCCTTTTAAGTACCGGATATCTACTCTCAAAGACAAAAGGCTGCGGTGATTCACCGGGAGCTGGATCTTCTCCAATCACGAGAACTACGGTGCCAGGCTCAACGATACGGCCATAAGAGGTTGGGAAACCCTTCTTTGCACTTGTCGTCCTCCATGTTTCTGCCCAGTTGTAGACCCATTCGGCATCTGCATCAATTAGCCGAACACACCCGTGACTTGTAGGGCCTCCGGTAGGCATTGCATACTGGTGCGTATGGATACCTCGGGCCAGATGGAAATTAAACACCCAATACATTTCCCACGGTTCACCAGGAGGGCTCAGTGAAGAGACTCTGTATTCTGTTTTCCAGTTGAAGTTGTAGCGCCCATTTGGTGTGCGGGATTCTTGAGACCCTGTATTTACTATGCCCCAACGAACTAAATTGCCATTTTGATAAGCTGCAAAAGCTTGTAAGCTCTTCTCAATAATAAACAGCTTTTCAAAATTAGCCCCTCCAGGATAAAAAAGAGGGAAGGGTGAGTACGCTCTGAAGTCGGTCTCAAATTCACTAGGAATAATGAGCGTATCTCCAATTGCCGTATTGGGTACCAGCTTTCTGTTTAGAAGCTCTACGAGTTTGCTTCTTTTTTTGCCCAACATAAGGTCCCCATCTCCCAATACTTTAAATAGTGTATTGCGAGCCATTACGTTATTTTTCCTGCGGTTATACAGAGCAAAATAATTATAGTAGACTTCCGGCAACTCCTCAATATTCTCTATTCGATAATCCAGCATTTCTTTCAATACGGCCTGGCTGATATAACCGCCCTGAGAAAATGCAGGTAGTGCAAAGGAAAATGAAGCGAGGACAAGGCCACAAACGAGTAGGCCTTTTAATCGAGAGCTAAATCGATAAAAACGATTAAATAACATGTAACTTAAATGAAGGTGAATATCGTACCTCAGGGGCAATCGCAATACCAAACGTAAACGATTAGATCTAGCGATGGGATCCAATCAGTTGGTTTTTGGAGGAATACGGAAAACAGTTGCATGCCAGGAGGAACCGGCTGGTACTTCGAATGAACCCTCTTTGAGTTGAGAGATTTGTGTAATACTGGGATCGATGACAAGTGTGTCTCCTGTGATTTCCCCGTTTCGAACACTCGACCTAAATTGGGATCTTGTCACGTGTTGAATAGATCCGTTTTGATCCTTGAAAAAGACGGTGAGCCCTGTAAGTACAGAAAACCCGGATTGATTCCCTATGGCCTCAACCGCATGCACAGAAGCATCTATACCACAGCCAGAAATCTCAGATTCCGGAATTTCCGCTCCAATCACAATGAACCTATCATACAAGATGGTTGCCTCAGCAGTAACCTTGCGGCCATGGGAATGCCAGTTTTGAATGAACTGATTCAGGCTGGTTTCAATATTTAGAGCTTCAGAGGCTGTGAGTTTTTTATCAACCGGATAAATCCAAACCCGGGCGTCTTCAGAAAGCGTAGAAAGTAAATCGTTATATGTCATAGTGTACTGATTCCAGAGTCAAAGGTAGCGTAATAACGCCAAAATCAGGAATAGGATCTCTTAGGATCCTGAACCGGCCATAATAGGCTCCGGAATCAATACTATTTACCGCCACATTTTTATCTTTTTCACTCGCGCATGCATATTGATGCTTTCTTTTAGTTCTTTCCAGAGTAATTTGTATCCTTTTGTGGCATTTGTTCTTGTGTCAAAATGCGGAAGAGGGGCGTGATGAACCACCATCTGCTCTGCTTTTTTAGAGTATGGAATGGTAGCATGGAGGAAACCACGTTTTCCGTTATGGTCGAGATTCATGACTTCTCTGTGTAAATTTTTTCGCCTATCTACCATCGAGAAGAAGGGGAAGAGGAGTACATTATCATCCTTCCTTTGTTTTTTGAGTTGTTTTTTGAGCCGATCCAGCATCTCGAAGCTTAGTGGAGAAGGAATCACTGGGGTAAGAACAACATCAGCGATTTGCAAGACATGTTCTGTGAGAGCATTAAAGCCAGAGGCGCAGTCAATAATGAGAAAGTCATACTTCTTTCGTATAGACTTCGTAAGATGTTTGAGTGAGAACTTTGCGCCGTTTTTACTATAGATGTACTCATCCATTTTGCGGAGCGAAAAATCTGCAGGAAGTATGTCTAGGCGGTCGTATTTGGACGACTTGATGCGTTTGTCAATGTTTGTTTTCTTGTCTGTTAGAACTTTGATACTTTTCTTGTCGCTAGTACTGGAGGAAAGGATCAGGCTCGTGGAAGCCTGTAAATCGAGGTCCCAGATAAGGGTGCGAGCTCCTTCTTTTGCGCACAAGTAAGCAAGATTAATGGCCGTTGTAGTTTTCCCAACACCACCTTTTAAACTATAGACTGCAATGATATGCATGCGGAAGCATCCGAGTATTTCTTTATTGCAAAGTTATGAAAATGTTAAGAACTATTCATATTAAGAATCGCCGTAAAACAAATTAAATAAATAGATGAAGACAATAATCCTGTTTAGGCATGGAAAATCGGATTGGAATGCAGACTTTGAGCACGATCACGAACGGCCTGTTGCACCAAGAGGGGTGAAAGCCTCTAAGGCAATGGGGAAATGGCTGAGGAAGACAGATCAAGTGCCAGCATATTGTACGGTTTCATCGGCTTTGAGGACTCGTCAGACGTATGAATATGCATCTAAGGCTGGGGAGTGGGATGCAGAGATGGTCATTGCCGATGCATTATATGATTCGACGGTAGATACCTACATATCAATAATTAGGGGATTACCAGATCATGTGGAGAGCGCAATGATCGTTGGGCATGAACCTACCTGTTCCGGTACAACATCCCGGCTGGCAGGGCGTGCTGATATTCGATTTCCAACAGCGACTATGGCACGCGTAGATTTCGACCTGGATTCTTGGGAGGACGTGAGGGATGGATATGGGACGTTAATTTGGTTACAACCCCCGCGTTTTTTGTAGTTTAAGCATTGGTGATCTTAATGTTGGGCGTTTATGGTCGATTTGCTCAGTGTAAGACAACCAATGCATTATGGACATTTCTACATCTGATAAAAAAGGTGGGCATACTGAAGAGGAAGATCTTCAATCCCTACATCGAGAGATAACTGCCGCATTTGAAAAAAGTACTCATGAAAATAACACGGATTGGTTAGAGTACTTCTGGGAGATTATGATCGAAGAGTCAAATCTGAAAAAACAACAACTCATTGATTTGCTTCTTGATGAGCTCTCTCGAGGGAATTCATATGCAAGGGACATGCTCGAGTCGATTCTTAATCACACGTGATCACTTGATCCGTTTCCACTCATCAGTATGGCAAAGGGGCGTAGGGTTTCGATATTCTCGAAGATAATCTTTATTGTTGCTGTCAAAGGAACGGCCAGTATCATTCCCATAACGCCCCATAGCCAGCCCCAGAAAATTAGTGACAAGAGTACAATGAGTGGGCTGAGATTCAAATTAAAGCCCATCCATCGTGGTTCGATCACGTTTCCAATGGTCAATTGGATTGAGGCCAACAACACGAACGCGAATATAGGTGTTGCCAGCGTGTCAAATTGAAGAAGCGAGAGCAGCGAAGGGAGAATTACCGCTATGGTAGAACCGATGTTTGGGATGTAGTTCAACAGAAAAGTAAGGAAGGCCCATATTAACGGGAAATCTATACCTAGCATCCAGACTATCAAAAACGTAACTGCTCCCGTCAGCAGGCTAACAAGTGTTTTGGTAAGGAGGTATTGTCGAACCTGAACACCGATGTTGCCCCATGCTTTAGAGATTCGGATAGCAAGATAGTCAGGGAAAGCTTGATGCACCCGCTGTTCTGTTTGTCCTGAGCCAAGAAGCATGAAGAGGAGAAAAATTAAGATCAGGAAGGCATTCCCTAAGAAGCTAAGGATTGCATTAAGCCCTGCGCGTGCAGTCTGGGTTATTGCAGAAAAATTGAATGGCATGTCAAAATCTTCCGCCGTAACCCCAAATACTTCAAAACCTGAATCAAACTGCTCGAAGAGGTGCCGGAGATCTGAAACGAGGATATTAAATTTATCTTCGTACTCCGGGAGCACTTCAAGAAAATGTCGAATGGTTGTGGAGAGCGTGAATCCAAACGCAAAACCAAAAAGGGCAAGGGTTACGACCACGATAAACATGGCCAGAATAGGGGGTAATTTCTTAGACTGTAAGTAACGTACAACAGGCTGAAGAAGTACGGATACAAACGAAGCCATCACCAAGGGGAGAAGTACGATTTTTAACTCAATCAGCACCACTCCAATGACAAACATGGTGAGGATACTCAGTAATACAGCAATTAACCGGGTATAAGGTGGCGGGTTTGAGTACACGTGTATGTCTTTTATAAACCGTTCGCTACATAAATATCAAGAAACTTCTCTAAAAGCCCGTCTACCTCTGTTGTCTCAGCCAGGTCTTCAAGAATTTGCTGAAACAACTCTTCGGTTTCGACCTCTGTGTAGTAGGGGCGGTAAGCGATTAACCGCTCACGTTCTCGCTCTGCATTTAACTCACTATGAAATTGAGTACCATAAATAGGTTTGTTTTTTATTCGAAACGCTTGATGGGGTTGCGTCTTACTAAAGGCGAGGTCGATGCCTCCTTGAGGAAGAACGGTCACACGATCATGGTGGCCCATATTGGCTTTGAACTGTTCAGGGAAATCGGTAAACAGGATATCTTGTTTGCCTGTATCGTTCAAGTATATAGTGTGGCAGCCCATTTCGGTAAGTTCTCTGTCATAAGCAACCGTGCCGCCAAGGGCCCTTGCAATTATCTGGTGGCCCCAGCATGAGCCAAACGTTGGAAAAGAGAGAGCATTTGCCCGAACGACGAGAGATAACAATGCATTCATCCAGGGGTAGTCATTGGCCGCTGAGTAAGCACCGGAGCCCCCAATCATGAGTGCGTCATATTCTTGCAACGTGATGGCCTCAATATTATCTGCCGTTTGATCAAGGATATTGATGGTAATTAACTGGTCTTCACGAATGGCGCATCGTTCAATGAAACACTGCTGCTCTTGAATCAGGATGTCATGTTCGTCACGAGCCTGTATGAGAAGAATACGGATATCTCTTTTTGGTTTTGACATAGTGTTTGAATCCATTGAAGCCATGGATTCATAGCGTGTATGAGAAGATTTGATCCTTCTATTAGATCAATAAATCGTCAAAATTAGACGTAAGTGCTTCGTACAACGTCCTAAGAGGCAAGCCAACTACATTATAATAATCGCCTTCTACTCCTAAAATGTAGAGGGCTCCCTGGTCATCCTGTATTCCATAACTTCCTGCTTTGTCTAAGGGAGAGCCGGTAGATACGTAGCTATTGATCTCCTGAGGGGTCATCGGAGCAAATGTTACCTTTGTGGAAGCAAAAGCCTGAACAGAGCGTTTACTTAGGGGGTGCATAAGTGCGATGCCGGTGTAAACAAGGTGCTGCTTTCCGCTCAGCAGTGCGAGCATCCTACTAGCATCTTTATCATCGATAGGTTTTCCAAGAATTTCTCCATCTAAGACAACAATTGTGTCCGCAGCAAGTGTTAAAGAATTGGGATATTCAGGTGCAACAGCTTCTGCTTTTTTTTCTGCCAGTTTCTGGACTATGATTTCTGGTTTATCGTTCGGGTTGAACGACTCCTCAACATCACTAACATGAATATCGAATGTTAATCCTAATTGATTGAGGAGTAATCGCCTTCTCGGAGATCCTGAGGCTAAGATAAGAGGGCAGTTTATGTTCATTCGAAGATTGTATGCGAGTTATTCGTCAAAAGCGTATCAAAGGATAGCATTTTTGACGTACATTTATGTTAGATAGGGTATAAATTTTGTAAATAGCTTACGTATCATTTCTATTCATATCACAGCTAATAAAATCTAAATCCCTGAAAATTGGGAGGTACTTCGATGGCAGCTCAAAATAGGCATTCGCAAGACTCGATGACACAAGATGCAGCTCCTCAGTCTTTGTACGAGTTACTCATATACGACAACAAAAAGCTTGTCAGTAAAACCGAAGGACCTCATATAATAATGCGACGCGCATTAAAAGGGAGTACAGTAGATATCGTTTTTGATCAACGTACTCAACCGGAAGAGCCCAGCAAGGATCAAGACGAAGATCAACAAGAAGAGATTCGTCAAGATACAGAAAATAAGAAGGCAACGTCCGAAGACGTAGAGCATGAAGAAAATGAACAACCGTCACTTGATGTCAGTGAATCGACCAAAGAAGGAACTGACTATACAGAGATGGTAAGTGCGGACACGATTTCTAGCTATTTAGCCTCTCTGGCTAACCATGGCCAATCAGATGTACTGCGTGTAGTGGACGCGATTACCGAACTGGAAGAAGCGGAGTCAGTTGAAACGGGAGAAGAGAACGAAGAATTGCCTTCCAGTAAAGAAGAGCAAGAGGTAAAGGGAGAAAGCAAAGGAAAAAAAGTGCTTAAAATAGCTGATATTTTTGATTCCTTGAAGAAGGCTCGTAGGAAAGCACAACAAAAAAATTACTCTTATACAAAGAAGGTTGAATACGAGGACCACTAACCCGTACTTTCCCTTCATTCGTAAGGGAATTATGGGCTTCGTATGAAACAGTTTTTGTTGTTGTTATTTCTGACGCTGTCAGCCGCATATATTTTTATCCTAAGCAATTCATTTGGGAGTGTACCTCCACTAGGGTCCTTGTTTGATCCATCCGAAGGGGTATACGCATTGGCACGAAATGCACATCATACTGGTGATGATCGAATAGTTCTTGGTGGACAAACAGACTCTGTAACTGTTGTAAGGGATCATCGGGGTGTTCCACACATTTTTTCAGAGAATACGTTTGATGCAATTACAGCACTGGGATATGTTGTTGCTCAAGATCGGCTGTTTCAACTGGACTTTATTCCTCGTGTGGCTGCCGGCCGATTGTCTGAAATATTAGGAAGTTCCATGGTGGAGACGGACAGGTTCCTTCGAGAAACTGGAATGGAATGGGGGGCGCAAAAAAACTATGAGCGGATCAAAGAGGAGAAAGGTATTGAGCTCGACGTTGTGCAAGCCTATGTAAGAGGCATCAACGCATATATTTCCTCCATGAAGAAAAAAGAGCTGCCCCTTGAATTTAGATTGCTGAATTACGAGCCAGAGTATTATACCGAATTGCACGTCATACGAATTCTTCAATACATGACGTTTGACCTTACCTACAGAACCAGCGACCCTGTTTATGCTGAACTCAATGAGAAGCTAGGTTCAGAGAGTTTTAAAGAGCTTTATCCGGTGTTTGCCGACTTATTTATACCTATTATTCCTGAAAAAGGAGGGCTTCTTCCTCCACAGGAAAAAAGACCGGTGTATACATCTACGGAGCACTCTTTAGCAGAAAACACGAAAGGCATCCTCAGAGGATTGCACGAGCAACACGCCTCTTTACGGGGCACCTTGTATGAAGGATATATAGAAGGAAAAGGATCTAACAATTGGGCCGTTGGGCCACCGCGTTCGCAGAACGGAAGTGTTGTGCTGGCTGGTGATATGCACTTGTCGTTATGGTTGCCCTCTATTTGGTATGAAGCTCATATATCAACACCTGAATTAAACACATATGGAGTAACGATTCCTGGAGCCCCACTTCCTGTAGAAGCCTTTAACAATACGCTTGGCTGGGCTTTTACAAACTCTGGCACGGACCAGATCGACTATGTAGCGTTAACTCTCGATGAGACTGGAAATAAATACTTGTACGAGGGTGTTTACAGAGAACTTGAGGTCGTTTCGGATACAATAAAAGTCAAGGGAGCTGATCCGGTAATCGAGAATCGATATTTTTCGCGTTGGGGCCCAACGATTAAGGATGAAAAGGGAGCCGTTTCAATTCAATGGGTAGCACACGGTACTAGTAGAACACTTCGTGCCCAGTGGGAAATGAATCATGCTAAAACGATGCACGAATTCCAGCAAGCTCTCACGTATTGGGATACACCCATGCAGAATATCATCTATGGAGATATCGAAGGGAATATTGCCATTCGTTCAACAGGGGTCTTGCCGGTGCGTCAAGATGGTTTTGGTGTAGGGGTGTTGAATGGGAGTAGTGCAGCAGCAAAATGGGTCGATCGGGTTTCTTTTGACGAAGTACCCTACTCGTTTAATCCACCGCAAGGATTCTTGACATCGACCAATCAGCAGCCAGCTGATTCAACGTATTTGCATTACCAGGGATACGATTGGGGCCCTGGCTACCGTTCTCTTCGGATTGATGCTTTACTGCGTGGTAAAGAGAAGCACACCGTTGAAGATATCAAAAGGTATCAGTCTGATGTGTACGTTGTGCAACGAGATTTATTTGTCCCTTTGTTGGAAGAACTCGAAGCATTGAGTGATAAGGCTGAAGAACTTAGAACTATTCTGACCAATTGGGAGGGGATTTCAGATGTTGATCGCGTTGAGCCTCTTCTCTTTGACCATTTTTTAGATAACCTGAATGCATTGACCTGGGACGAGGCCGTATTTAACGAGCACAGAAGACCCAAAGAGGATAGACTGTATGCATTGTTAACGGGCAATGTGTCCCCTGTATGGCTTGATATGCAGGATACAGATGCCGTTGATGAGGCAGAGGATGTTTTAAAGAGAGCACTTGAAGAAACAGTCATTCAAATAACAGACACCTATGGCTGGGATAAGTCCAACTGGTTATGGGGGAAACATCATAAAGTTGTTTTTAAACATTATACGCGCTCCGAGGCGCTAAGGGCGTTATGGAAAGGCCCTTTTGCCTTTCCCGGTTTTACAGCAACTCTATCTCCAGCCAGTAATCGAGAAACGACCCACAGTGCGAGTTGGAGAGTCGTTGTTGACTTTTCTACAAGCCCGCCTGTTGGTTATGGTGTGTATCCTGGGGGGCAAAGCGGCAATCCGTTCAGTACGAATTACGATGCTCACATTCAGACGTATTTGGATTTCGATTACTTCGAATTACTTAATCCCACGAGCCTTGATGACTTGCCTGAACAGGAAAAAAGCAGTAGCGTCGTGTTTGCTGGGAATGGATAGCACGTATTGATGGTTGATCACGCTGAAGCTATTTCTACTTGTTGTTTAATGGAGTCTTCCAGTTTAGATATTACAGTTCTCAAGATATCAAAGGCAGTTTCAGCCATTTTATTTCCTTTCATATCCAGCAGAGGATTGACTTCGGCTATTTCTAGACAACAAACCTTGTTGGTGTTGATGATGCCCTCTAATATCTGGATGACCTCAAACTGATCAAACCCTTTAGAAACGGGTGTTCCGGTACCATTCGACACCATGTGGCAATCCATGCTGTCCACGTCAAACGAAATGTAGAGCAAGTCGCATAAACGGAGGCGCGATGTGGCTTCCTCCAGGCACTGCTCAATACCTTTGAATCGAATCTCTTCCACGGTAAAGTTGCGAATGCCTAACCGGTCCAATTGAAAAGACTCTTCTGGCTCAATGTCCCTAACCCCAAAGTACACCAGATGATCAGCAGTCATTTTAGGGCCGTCTGTTCTAAGGTCTTTCATACCACTCCAATGTTTTAGAGTGCTTTTCGGGATCGTATTTCTTTGATTTTCAAGATTGTCCTCACCAAGTAATGCGGCGATCGGCATGCCATGAACGTTTCCAGAAGGGGATGTATAAGGTGAATGAATATCTGCATGCGCATCTATCCACACTACACCAATGGTCTTATTTGGAAATGCAGATTTGATGCCACTAACTGTCCCCAATGCAGAAGAGTGATCTCCTGAAAAGACCAGGGGAAAAAATTGGTCTAACAAGCTAAACTGCACAACATTGCTAACTCGAATGCATTGCTCATGGACGTGCCGAATACGTTTTGCAAATGTAGTGTGTACCTTGTTGTATATGGACTCATTGTGAGTTTCAATGTCGGCAGCAGGGTATCGGTTGAAGAAATCATCGTTCAGATTGATTGCTGCCACTTCTATGGCGTCTACCCCTATATCAGAGCCCCTTGTCCCGGCTCCAATATCCGATCTGTTTTTAATTAGTTTTATTCCTTTGTTCATCACGAATATAGATGTCTGTCTAAGCTAAAGCATTTGCACCCGAAGATACTTTCATAATTTCGCTGTTGTTGCGTTCAACAGAAATAAAAGATTGATGAAAATCCACTTGCACCTCTCCTAAAAAGATTCTAACCTTCAAGCGAATTAGGAAATAATCCCACACATTATGTCGTCTCACTCGGAACAGCGCTTTTCGTCACGTCTAGGTTTGTTATTAAGTGTCTTAGGCATTGCGGTAGGCACTGGAAATATATGGCGTTTCCCTCGTATTGCTGCTCAAAATGGAGGAGATACTGGTGCTGGGTCCTTTCTGATTGCATGGATTATCTTTCTGTTTTTGTGGAGTGTGCCCCTGATTATAGCCGAATATGCCCTGGGACGAAAAGGGCGGATGGGATTAATTGGTACCTTTACCAAGTTGGCTGGAGAAGGATTTGCATGGATGGGTGGGTTTGTAGGATTTGTAGCAACGGCCATCATGTTCTACTATTCGGTAGTAGCCGGTTGGTGTGTTTTCTATTTTATTGAGATGGTAACTTCGTTTATCGCGATGATGGGGAGTAATCCACCAGCACCCTTGTCGACCGAGACCTCTACGCAAGTATGGGAGACCTTCCAGGCAAGTGGCCAACCGTTACTGTTTCATGGTTTGATGATGGGGCTTGGAGCAATTGCGGTTTGGAAGGGGGTGTCCTCCATCGAGCGCGTAAACAAGGTGTTAATTCCGACCTTGTTGATCATTGTGTTGCTTGCTCTGGTACGAGCCGTAACACTTGATGGTGCCTGGAATGGCATTGAGTTTCTGTTTACTCCTGAGTGGGATTTATTACGTAAACCTGAATTGTGGCTGGCTGCCTTGACTCAAAACGCATGGGATACCGGTGCAGGGTGGGGGCTTATTCTGACTTACGGTGCGTATATGCAGCGTAAACATGGAATAGTGAAGAACTCATTCATTACTGCAGCAGGCAACAACCTGGTTTCTCTCATTGCGGCAACAACTATATTTGCAGCCGTTTTTGCTATACTAGGCGCCGAAATGTCTAGGGCAGAAATTCTAGGGGTAATGAAGGACAGCGGCCCAGCTTCAACGGGGTTAACATTTATATGGATGCCACAACTTTTCGCTAAAATGCCTTTGGGGAATGTTTTTGCAATTCTCTTTTTCATGGGCCTGGCTTTCGCAGCATTCAGTTCGCTCATCTCAATGATTGAGTTAGCTACCCGATTGTTTGTGGATGGCGGTCTATCGAGGTCCCGCGCAGTATTAACTGTATGTACTGTAGGCTTTTTGCTTGGTATCCCATCCGCTATGGATCTTAATATCCTTGGGAATCAAGACTTTGTATGGGGAGTTGCTTTGATGATCTCCGGTGCTTTCGTAGCCTTTGTTGTCGTTAAATACGGGCCAGCATATTTACGAAGAGAGGAAATCAATGTGACTCCTGGGGATTGGGGTGTATCTAAGAGGTGGGATATTGCCATTCGATATCTTATTCCACTTCAAGCCATTTTACTACTTGTATGGTGGCTCTATCTGGCCGCGACCGAATATGCTCCAGATACGTGGTATGACCCCTTCGATTACTACAGTGTAATGACCTGTTTGGTACAATGGGGCGCAGTAATCGTTGTTATGCTATTGGCAAATCGATGGTTTGTTCAGCGATTGAAGAAGGGAGCCGTTTTGGACCATTCTAAGTAATCTAATCTGTCTATTTCTGTGCAATTGTACAAGATAGATCTGCAAAACATCTAGTCAGATTTCTTGCATTGTTATCTGATGCATCAATACCGTTCCGGAAATAAAAATACCTGTCACGATCTAACCCTAGATCATGTAATAAAAAGTTAATGATCGTCTATTATTAGTACGTACTCAATTAATGATGGATATAGACTGACATTTCCCATGTGTTTTAAGGGTGTGAGGATTAAAGGTATAGAATTTGTCATAGTTAAAGAACTGTAAGTAATTCTCTGTCTGCCCAGGATTATTAGTCTATTCGTTTCCCCCATCTGCTTCCAAATTGCAGTTGTTTTTCATCAGATCAAGCATACGTTGTAAAAAAAACAATGTCTTCAAGAAAAAAAACACAAATCCCTTCCGTGAAATTTATCCCGTCCTTGTTGTTAATTCTAACACTTCTAAGTTTAGCTGTAAGCCCTGTGTACGCACAGGTAGGGGAAGTTACGGCTCCCAAAGTGGATGACAATTTGTTGGTAAAACCTTGGGAGCAGCAAATTGTATTCAAGTCTCAGGCTGGTCAGAATGCAATCGCATTCAATCCAAGTGGGCTTGATGGTGAAGACCTTGTATTGCCTACATCATTGGCTTTTGGCCCAGATGGTCGTCTCTACGTGGCTCAGCAACTGGGGACAATTTATGCCTATACCATCGTGCAAAATGGCCCTCAGGACTTTGAGGTTACGGACACCGAGGCCATTTTTGAGGTCAAGGTTAATATTGACAACCATGATGATGATGGTGAACTGAATAATGGGGTGGTTGCACAAAATGGTTTTGATCTTGATTTGGACTTAAATAGGCAGATTACAGGTATTTTAGTTACTGGTACACCTTCTGATCCTATTCTTTATGTTACTTCCAGTGACCCACGGCATGGCGCAGGTGAAATTAACGGAATTGATGACTCGGGGCTCGATACAAACTCTGGAGTTATCAGTAGATTATGGAAGGAAGCCGGCGTATGGCAGAAACTGGATCTTGTTCGTGGACTGCCCAGATCTGAAGAAAATCACTCAATCAACGGGCTTGAGCTGGATGAAACAAATAACATTCTTTATGTAGCTGTAGGCGGTTTAACGAACGCCGGATCCCCTTCAAATAACTTTGCAAGAATCACAGAATACGCACTTTCAGCTGCTATTTTGAAAGTAGATCTTACCGTGATTGATAACCTTCCGGTACAGGGATCAGGAAATACTGCCTGGGTTTATGACATGCCCACATTGGATGACCCTACTCGGGATAACGTGAATGGAATCACTGATCCCAATGATCCTGGTTATGATGGGATTGATTTTAATGATCCTTTTGGCGGCAACAACGGGCTTAACCAGTCAAAAATTGTAGCAGGTGGGCCTGTCCAGCTTCATGCAACCGGGTTCAGAAATCCGTACGATCTCGTTATCATGGAGACTCCTGGGTATGAAGGGAAAATGTACTCGATTGATAACGGAGCCAATCAGGGCTGGGGAGGTGTTCCAGTTGGAGAAGGTACGTTTCCTGGTGGAACTTCTGGGCAGTGTACTAACGACTATGATCCTTCTGAGCCGGGTTCAAATGGGCCAAGCGCCAATGACGGGCAGGTTAACAACCTGAACGGACTCCATTACATTAGAGAAACTGAACCTGGATTCCCTTATTATGCCGGCCACCCTACACCCGTAAGAGGTAATCCCGAAGGTGCTGGTCTCTATACTTATTTTGACGGAGCTGGTGTATTCCGTACAAGTACTTCAGGGCCTAACCCACTTCCAGCTGACTGGCCTCCGATTCCTGCTGGCACTACGTCGGAATCTGAGTGTGATTTCAGAAACTCAGGTGTAAAAGATGGATCGCTGGTCGATTATGTACCTTCAACCAACGGTATGGCTGAATATACAGCAACTACGTTTGATGGAGATCTTCAAGGAGCTATTATTTCTGCGGGATTCAGTGGTGAAATTTATGTAGCGAAATTGAATGAGGCGGGTGATCAAGTAATCAATGCTCCTGGGACTGACGGTGTGGAAGTACTGCTTTCTAACTTTGGGCTAGTACCGCTAGATGTTATTGCACAGGGAGACGATGATCCCTTTCCTGGGACCATCTGGGCGGTTACCTATGGCGAAGAAAATATCACCATCTTTGAGCCAAGTGAAGTAGATTGTACCGGTGGACCTGGACCTCAAGACGACGATGGCGATGGATATTCAAATGACGATGAAATTGCCAATGGTACTGGTGAGTGTAATGCGGGCGACAAGCCTAGTGATAATGATGGTGACCTTGTCTCTGACTTACTGGATTCGAATGACGACGACGACGGTGCAGAGGATGTAGATGATCCCTTTGCGATTGATCCAGACAATGGATTGGGGACAGAGTTGCCCGTTCGTTATGACCTCTTCCAGGAAGATCCTGGCACCGGATTCTTTGGTGTTGGTTTTACAGGCCTGATGACCAATGGTTCAACCAACTATCTGGATCAGTTCGATCCTGGGACGCTAATTGCAGGAGGGACCGCCGGGTTGTTCACTGTGCCTGCTGTTACTGAAGGCGATGCGTTGGGAAGTACGAACACTCAGGACAATGGATTTCAGTTTGGTGTAGATGTTTCTGCATCAACGACTCCCTTTGAGATTACGGTCCGTATCCAACCTCCATTCTTTAATGGCGACACGCCTCAAGACGGCCAATCACAAGGGTTCTACATCGGCACAGGTGATCAAGATAATTACCTTAAAGTTGCGATTGCTGCAAACGGTGGAAATGGGGGAATAGAGATTGTTCAGGAAGATGGGGGTACTGCATCAAGTACAATGTATGCAAACAATCTATCAGGAAGCCAGCTTATTCCTGATGATGTGCTGAATGCAGAAACATCGCTTAATCTCTTCCTTCAGGTAGATCCAGCCGCGGGTACTGTTCTACCCGGTTATGGTGTAGACACAGAAGATAATGTGTATCTAGGAGATCCGATCAGCATGAGTGGCACGTTGTTGAGCGCACTGCAGTCAAGTGCTCAAGCAGTTGCTGTTGGTATTATAGCTACCTCAGCGGGACCAGGTCCAGAGTTTACAGCTACCTGGGATCGAGTTGATATCGAAGCACAGGAAAACACAGCCTCTGCGTATATCTCGTTTGCTACTCCAGAAGATATTAATGCAAGTACGGCTTCCGGTTCAAGTTTCCAGATCGAAAATACATCTATTAACGGTCAACTTATTGAGAGCGTCAGTTTTGACTTATCCACAAGTTTGTTACCTGATATGGTATTTGATCCAGATGGAACAGCAGGAGATAATACCGCAAGTGCATTTAGTGATGATCTAGGAAGCGAAAGCACAGGGTTTGTAACCCATACTCTAGGTGAGCCCCATAATGGGTTGAATGGAGAAGATGGATATGATGTTGTCACAGTATCATTCAACGACTTTGATCCAGGCGAAACCTTCGGGTTTTCTATAGATGTAGATCCTAATAACATTAAAGGGTCGTCAGCTCCTGGACCGAATGAGTCTGGCAGTGTTTCTGGTCTTGAATTGGCAGGGGCAACTGTGACCGTTAACTTTGATGATGGATCCTTTGTAGTAGCCGAGCCATTCAGGACTGAAAATAGCGTTAGTGCAGCAGAAGGGAATGCAGCAGAAGGGTTACCCGCTAAACCCGGGTTGGCCGTTGTAGGGGTGCCTGGATTAAAGGCGCGTGTTGATGAATTAAACCAGACAGTACGCGTCAGTGGTAGTCCAAATCAGGATGTCAGGCTAGTCGTTGTGGAAGCTGCTTTATTCGTGCCTCAGTCAGGAGGATACAATGTCGAGGCTTTTGATGCCAATACGATCATTGGAATCCAAGAATTCTCCGGAACTGTTGGTGCTAGCGGGTTTGTCGATTTCCCTGTAACCATTACGGATACCCAGGAGGAAGCAGGTCTGAATTATATGGCTGCTGTGGCTGAGGATGGGGATGGGAATACCAGCTTGGTGTCAGACATTATCGTGCTGGATTACAATCCAAACGCAGTGGCCACGGTTGTTTCTCGTATCAATGCAGGTGGGCCCTCAATTACAAGCAACGGTATTGAATGGGCTGCTGACGAATTCTTCTCTGGAGGAGGTACCTTCCAGAACTCAGGAATTGAAATTGATAACACGAATGACGATTTGCTCTATTACACAGAGCGCTTCGATCAGGATCAGGCAGGATTGGAATACAATATCCCCGTTCCTGGAGACGGCAATTATAATGTAAGTATTCATTTAGCTGAGATCTTCTTCGGGGCTCGTGGTGGCGGCCTTGAGTTTGGTGGTCCTAATCAAAGGGTCTTTACGTTGAATATTGAAGGTGGGCAGGTAGAAACAGAGTCCCTTGATTTATACGATCAATATGGGCCGGCGACTGCAGTAGTACTCAGTTACGAGGATATTTCTGTATCAGATGGCGCCTTGACGATTTCAGTTCTGTCAGAAGTAAGAGAGGGTAAAATATCTGCGATAGAGGTTTCTACCTTTGGTGAGCCAAGCCCAATTACCACAGCTCCTAATCCACTGAACTTCTCGGTTGCAGAAGTGGGAGGATCTTCGTGGGAGCGAAATGTCGCTGTGACCAACAGCGGGTCTGAGACTTTATCGATTACTGGAGTGTCCTTTAGTGGTACGAATAGTGATGAATTTTCGTCATCCTTTAGTGGTTCAGTAGACGTAGCAGGAGGTGCTTCTGTAAACATTCCCGTTGTATTTGCACCCACTTCAGACGGTGCAAAGTCTGCTCAATTAGAAGTTGCTTTTAATGGTACAGGTTCTCCGTCAAAAACCACATTAACGGGTGAAGGACTTGTCGTAAGCCCGGGAGATGTATTGTATCGAGTGAACGCAGGTGGTCGTTCTCTTGCGTCACTCAACGGGTTTCGGATCTGGACTGAAGACCAGGCTGAAGTTGCAGAGAATGCGTTAGCTCTAGCTCAAGTAGGTGCACCTTCACCATACGTGAATGTGGCAATGAGTGGAAATAACACCTTTGGAACACTTGACACCATTACCCTTGATGCTTCCGTTCCTTCCGGAGTACCTCCAGAAGTCTTCCAAACAGAGCGCTGGGATCAAGTTGGCGACCCCAATCAGATTTGGAGTTTCCCAGTTGAAGTAGGCAAGGAAGTAACAGTTAATATTTACCTGTCCGAGATTTTCTTGACCGATGAGAATAATGGTACGGATGGACCTCGAATCTTCGATATTGCTGTTGATGGTGTTGTGCCTGCCGCATTCAATGACATTGATATCTTTGCCGAGGTGGGACATGATGTTGGTGTAATGAAAACGATCAACACGACAAGTGATGGAGCCATCGATATCGAATTCATCCAGGATGGTGGGCAGAATTTACCGGCAGTTAAAGGTATTGAGATCTTGGATCCAACATTGACCAGTGTTGAAGACGATCCAACGAATTTGCCGGAGTCATTCAAGATTTTAGGTAACTACCCGAATCCTTTCAACCCAACAACAAACATCGTATTTGAACTGCCGCAAGCAGCTGAAGTGAGCGTCGAAGTGTATGATGTTATGGGACGTAAGGTATTCGAAACACAACCTAATCCATTTGCTCCTGGACAGCAGCAGGTTACAATAGAAGCCAACGATTTTGCTTCAGGTATCTACTTGTATCGTGTTATTGCTCAATTGAATAATAACATCGAAGTGCAAGTAGGGAGAATGACATTTGTGAAATAGTAAAGTGGGGTGTTGGAGTTGATTGCTTCAGCACCCTTCCATTTCTGAGAATTCACTTCAATGAGCCTAAAACGCAATATTTATGCGCTGAAGCATATATCCAAACCCCTAAAACGGTAGGTATCTTTCACGATGATCTGTATCAGAAAAATACCTCACCACATATTCTAAGATCAATAGATCGCAATGGCAGGTAGCGATATCGCTCAATTCATTGCTACTCCTTTCTTTAGTTAATGATAATGCATCTTATGAACAAGATTGATAACATGGTGACGAAATCGTCATTAGGAAACGCTTTTCTAAAAGGAACACATGCATGTGGAAAGCTGCTCTATGTAGCTGCATTTCTTCTAATATTTGCTTCCTGGATCCAGGCACCAACTTTTTCTGTCGCCCAGACTAGCGATGCTCCTTTTCTAGAGTCCGGTAGTCTTTTGGTAATGGAAGCCGAAAGTGTACCCCGTAATAACAACTGGCAGTTCGAAAATACGGAAGAAGGATTTGGTGGAAATGGGTACCTGAGATATGTTGGAGAAAATCATTTTAGTGAACCTGGAAATGACATTCTTGAATTTAAGTTCGTCATTACAAATCCCGGTAGCTATTTTCTATTTAACTTTGTTTCGCATCAAGGTGCACCAGCTCCTGATCAGGAAAATGATGTCTGGACTCGATTGAATGACGGTGAATGGATCAAAACCGTTCATGGTGGAGACTTTGTAGATGAGGGGTTCACGCACCATACTACGTGGACAATGTTTAATGAATTGGGTGAAGAAATCTTTTTAGAGCCCAAGTACGAACTCGAGGCAGGGCTTCATACCTTTCAAATTTCATCGCGTTCTTTCAATGTTCGTGTTGACCGTATTCACATTTTTAATGGGGATAACTTTAATTATTTTGAGGCGCAGAGCAACGAGCTTCCTGAGTCTG
>JAHQVL010000137.1 GCA_019634345.1 Rhodothermaceae bacterium | reverse complement strand
TGACCGGCGATACCTCCTGCAGCTTCTGCTTGAAGTACATCAGGAGCAAAGCCAGAGCCATCCCCCTTTATTCGCTCAGGATTCAACGGCAACAGTTCCTCCAGTAAATGAGAGTATCAGCACACAATTGGTCCAAGATGCACTCAAAGGAGTTATGCCACTTGCATTTGCTTCTCTGGATGATTCGGACAGAGCATTGTTGATTCTTTGCGAGATCGAACGGCTTTCATGCACGGACGCTTCTCTTATTATGGGAAGCGATTCAAAAACGATATGCACGCGCCTCGAGGAAGTTAAGCAACAGCTCGTTGAGCGTATTTTGCAAAGTTCTTCGGCTTCGCTTTCCAGTTTGATTACACAAATCCCCCAAGATTCATGGCTACCTGCGGCTATCCAGAGTGCTCTAAAGACAAATTACAAACCCTCTACGTCTACTCTAGAATCTAGAATACGAGCAGCGGTATCTAAGCGTACGGATAGAAGACCATCTGATTTACTTTCAAGAACCCCATCCGCTCTCCGCAATTCAAGATCCCAGAAATCTGTAAAAGATGTACTGTTCAGACGGGTGCTCACGCTCATCTTGATTCTTGCGGCTGGCCTTTCGGGATACATTGGTTCAGAGATGTTGAGAACACCTCCGAATCCTGATCTGATCTCGCTCTCGGCACAACAGGCAAAGCGAATAAAGCCTATTCTTTCTACAACAAATCGCGAAGAAGCCGAAGACTTCATTATCAATCACCTGGATTGGCGCTTATCTTTACCGGTTATCGATGGCTCTACAATTGAGGGAGTTGGTATCAGTGAAATTGCGAGTGGGGTACGTGTACCCGTGTTCTTGTATCGCAACCAGGAAAGCCGGCCAAGCGAGAAGGTAACTCTGTACGCCTTTACGTATGCGTTACTGGATGAATTTCAAAGCCAAATCCAGCTTTCTTCGGAGACCTTAGACGCCATTGCTGAGCCCGACTTTATCGATTCGCACGCATTACGGTCCGGCAATAATGTCTTTGTATGGAGAGATGCCAATGATATCTTCCTTGCAGTAACAGACGAAGACGAACTGCAAACTCGAATTCAGCGGCAATAAGCTACTCCTGAATGGGAAGGGCTATTCTAAACAGGGTCCCTTCATTTATTTTTGATTGCACAAGCTGAAGCGTTCCCCCGTGGTAATCTTCAACAATCCGCTTTGCAAGGCTTAACCCTAGACCCCACCCTCTCTTTTTGGTGCTATACCCGGGCCTGAATACATTTTTCCAATGCCGGCGATCGATCCCTTTCCCATTGTCCAGGATATCAATAAACACACGGTCTTTCTCGATATAGGCATCGAGTGTAATCAAGCCACGGTCTGACTCAATAGCATCCAGTGCATTTTTGAGCAGGTTTTCTACCACCCATTCGAAAAGCTCAGTATTGAGAGGGGCTTTTATTCCTGGTTGTACATTGGCGGTTAACTCCACCGTCTTAGATCCTTTTGGAATCCGGCGGTACATATAATCAACCATAGACTGAATCAGAGGCTCTAAATGGGTTTCTTCCAGTTGAGGATACGAGCCAATATTAGAAAACCGATTCGCTACCCGTTGTAGGCGAGTAATATCATTATCTATTTCGTCGATGGCTTGTGTCTCCTGATCCGGCGAAAGGTTTTGCATTCTCAACAGTTCACTCCATCCCATCAAGCTTGAAATGGGCGTTCCCAACTGATGGGCTGCTTCCTTCGCCATACCCACCCATAAGCTGCTTTGCTCATTTCGACGGACGTATGAAAAACCGAGGTAACCTACCAGAATGAACAGTCCTACAAAAATCAATTGCGCATAGGGGAATATCCGGAGCTCCCTGATCAACTTAGATTCCCCATAGTAGATTTGATTACGCAATTCCCCAAAAGGCGGCGAACTCACCTCAATCAAGATGGGATCGTTCATTTCTGCCATATCGGCTTGATACTTTTCGAGCTTCGTAAAGGTAGCAACCGAATCTTCTTGAGTGCTGATCTCTGTGTCCATGGGGAGGTGACGCCATGTTATCGGTCCAGTAGAATCAGACAGAATAGAAGGGATTGTAAACGTAGAGTCATCTCTGATCAGTACAGAGTTCGCGATAAAGCTCATTTCACCTGCAGGTGGCATACCTTGAGCCCACAAGATAGCCTCTTTAAATCGAGTTATTTGTGCAGGAGAGGGAGGTTCTACGGTATCCCCGTTTTCAAGAGACTCGAAGTATTGGTCCATCAGAAGAAAATCCAAAAGATACGGATTGACCGCTTCGCTCTGTGTATTGGTAATTTCTTCTAGTGCCTCTGCCCATAGCTGAATGAACGTAGTTTCACGAGCCCGTAACTGTTCGACAATACGGCTGGTGTATGCCAGAGAGACGACAGCAATAAGCACCGCAAATATCACCAAACCTAATTTAAGGTTGGTGGAAAGCCGGTAAGATTGCATAGTACGATGTGATATTAATGCACCGCGTGAAGCAGGTTGGTATTGCTTGTGATGGTTTGCGAGCGCTTTGGACCTGTAGACACCATACTAATGCCTACCTGCACATGATCTGCGATAAATTGCACGTACGTCTTGGCAGTAGCTGGCAAATCGTCAAATTGATCTATACCTACGATATCTTCTTTCCAGCCCGGCAACGTTTCATACACGGGCTCTACGCGCTCAAGTGAATGTAAATCGCTCGGGAATTGGGTGGTTTCCACTCCATCCAATCGGTACGCCGTACAAACCTTTATTTCATCCAGGCCAGACAACACATCTAGCTTGGTTATGGACAATTCAGTCAATCCATTGATTGCTGACGTGTAGCCGAGCGCAACAAGGTCCAACCAGCCACAGCGGCGAGGCCGTCCAGTTGTGGCACCGAACTCATGCCCAACCGATTGCAATCGCTCTCCAATCTCATCATTTAGTTCGGTAGGAAAAGGTCCGTTGCCTACTCGAGTACAATATGCTTTCACAATTCCTATGACTCGATTGATCGCTGTAGGAGGTACTCCCAAGCCTGTGCAACACCCTCCCACTGTTGGGTGGCTGGAAGTCACAAACGGATACGTTCCGAAATCGATATCCAACAATGACCCCTGCGCACCTTCCGCCATGACGCGCTTTCCATCTTTAATCGCCTGGCAAAGGTACTGTGTGGTATCTTTTACATACGGCTTGATTAACGCATCGAATTCGACGTATTCCTCAATGATAGATTGAGCATCGAGCTCTGGAGCTCCATAAACACCGCTTAGAATGGCATTTTTCTCTTCAACGGCTTTCTTCAGTTTCTGGCTCAATACGTCTCGATCCAGTAGGTCGATGACCCTGATGCCAGTACGATTGAACTTGTCTACATAAGAAGGACCAATGCCACGGCCTGTTGTCCCAATCGCATTGCCTTTACGGTTTTTCTCGCGAGCCTCCTCGACCTTTTTGTGATAAGGCATGATCAGATGCGCATTCTGGGAAATCAGCATACGACCTTCAATGTCGTATCCCATATCACGAATAGCATTAATTTCCTTCATGATAGCTACGGGATCAATCACAACGCCATTTCCAATGACACACGTAACGTCTTTACGGAATATGCCGCTGGGGACGAGATGAAGAACCATCTTTTTATCGTCCCAACAAATGGTATGACCCGCGTTTGCACCACCTTGATACCGCGCAACGATATCCGATTCTTCACTTAACAGGTCAACGATCTTTCCTTTCCCTTCATCCCCCCACTGAGTTCCAATTACAACACTTACAGACATGAGCATTCAAAAGCTTAACGTGCAAACGGCGAGGAAGCTTCCTCGCCGTATTGCACTAGCGTTTTAATAAAACGACACAGGTGTATCTCTTTCTATTTTAGAAGATCATCAGGCTCACTGTTGCCAAAAGGCAATACAAGAAACCTGGTGATACCACCTAGTCTTCGTAACTATTTACTGCGTCATCAACAGAGTCATAGTGTTTGAACACTGTGATGAGTTTTGTTATAACAAGTAGGGATTGTATACGATCAGCCACATTCGCAAGCCGGAGATCACCTCCTGCGTTGCGCATCGTTGTCATACCACTGATCAACATACCCAAGCCTGAAGAATTCATAAACTTGGTTTTCGACAGATCCACTACAACGTTTTTCTTACCCTCTTCTTTAAGATCATGTAATGTATCGTGTAGCTTCGCCCCGTCGGGCCCTCCCATTACATTACCTTTGAGGGTAATTACTACAGCATTGTATTTTTCATCAACGTTGAAATTCATAGCTAAAACTACTCTTGGTGAGAAAAAGGCCAGTGGATACTGTACTCTATTTGCGAGCTTTTGCTCTGGCCGCTCGCAGACGTAACTCCACTAATACAGGGGAAGCTACGAAAATGGATGAATAGGTACCAACTATTACACCTACTGCTAGCGCAAAAGCAAATCCACGTAATATTTCGCTCCCGAATATAAAGAGCGTAATTACTACGAGCAAGGTTGTACCAGAAGTAATTACGGTCCGGCTCAATGTATTATTGATGGATTTATTAACTACCTCTTCGTACGGCTCAGTCTTAAATAAGTTAGTGTATTCACGCACACGGTCAAATACAACCACTGTATCGTTGAGAGAGTACCCCACAATGGTCAAAAACGCAGCAATAATAGCCTGATCAATCTGCAGCGAGAACGGTACGAGGTGATGCAGCATTGAGAACAGCCCTAACGTAATGAGGACATCATGAGTGAGAGCCGCAACAGCCCCTAAACTAAACCGCCATTCAAAACGCACCCACAAGTAAATAAAGATTACAAGCAGTGAGTAAAATACGGCCTGAAACGCACCACGGCGCAAATCCTCAGCAAATCGAGGCCCAACGATATCGGATTTCACTACCGTATGCGTTACGTTAGGGAAGCCACTCTGGAATTGCCCCAGAACGAGCGCTCTAACTTCATTGATGTCTCCTTCATTCGCAATACGAATCAAAAGAGCATTTTGACCGAACGTTTTCACCTCATCAGGTTCGTCACCCAGTGCAATAGTTAACTGTTCACGCACCTCAGCGACTCCGAGGTTTTCTGAGCTTTCTACAACAAACTCCATCCCTCCTTTGAAGTCGATTCCCAGCTCAAGTCCTCTTAGGAACAGAGAACCTATACTGAGCAATAACAAGGTACCAGAAATCAGGTATCCCACTTTTCGATTCTGTATGAAGCGAAACGTGGTACTTTCAAAAATACGCATGATAAAATTCTATTTTATGCTGACAAGCAGCCTGGAAAATCAATTAATAAACGTGCAATTCGAGGAGGATCAACCGTAGCTGACACTCATTCTGCGGTCAATCACCATATAGTCGATGATAAGCCGTGTAATAATGATTGCACTAAACATAGATGCCAGGATACCTGCCATCAGCGTAACGGCAAAACCTTTAATGGGTCCAACGCCAAATGAATACAAGATTGCTCCAACAAAAAACGTGGTAATATTTGCATCGAAGATCGCGCTCAACGCTTTTGAATACCCACCATCAATCGCCGCCTTAAGCGTTTTACCCGTTGATCGCTCTTCACGCACACGTTCGAAGATCAGTACGTTCGCATCTACTGCCATACCGATTGTTAATACGATACCAGCGATTCCAGGAAGCGTCAGCGTAGCGCTAAAGCCGGCCAAAATGCCAAAGATAAAGATGATGTTGATGATCAAGGCGATATCGGCTACAATACCTGCTGTTCTGTAGTACAGGATCATAAACAGAGCAACGAGTAGAAGACCTACCAGAACGGAATTCAATCCAGCCTGAATCGATGCAGCACCAAGGCTCGGACCAACAGTCCGCTGCTCAACGATGTCTACTGGCGCAGGCAATGCACCTGATTTCAAGACATTCACGATATCTTGAGCTTCTTCTCGAGAATCCAATCCAGTAATTTCAGTTCGACCACCAGAGATACGTTCATTGATTACGGGATTTGAATACACCACATTATCCATCACCACTGCAACCTGTTTACCCACATTAGCGCCGGTAATTTGAGCCCATGCTCTTGAGCCATCTGAATTCATCTCCATAGAGACTTTAGGCTGGTTGAGTTCGGTATAATCAACGCGAGCATCGGTAATAACGCCGCCGTCAAGAGCGATCTCATCGATGATACCTAATACCTCAAACAATTCCTCTCCCTCCGCAACTCTAGGAGCGGCGCTGTACATCAGTTTAGTGTTAATGGGTAATAGTTGCTGAAACACAGCTTCTCGCATGATCTCGTTAAAGGCAGCCGTATCAGTTGCTGCTACATACCCAAACGAGGTGCCTCCTATAGGAATTAAAACGTCACGAAGCTTGTTGGTCGAAGTTTGTTCTTGATCTCCCAGGAGAGACTCAATGCCTTCAGCGAGTTGCTCGTCTGTCAGTGCAGAGTCGCCCTCTGCGATGATGCTCTCCTGATCGGTTGAATCGTCAGCAGCTACGAATTCTTCTTCGTAAACCTGGAATGCTTCCTGAAGAGCCAATTGCAGTGCGTTTGGCTCAGACATCAATCGAAACTCGAGCCGAGCAGTACCTTGCAGCAGCTTGTTCACGCGTTCGGTGTCTCTATCGGTAGCATTCGGATCTTCAGCGTTTTGGTCAAAAATACCCGGAAGTTCGACGACGATTCGACGGGTGCCCTGCCGCTGGATGGAAGGCTCAGTCACACCAAATCGGTCAACGCGCTGGCGGATAATCTCTATCGCCCTCAAGACAGCTTCATCGGCTTCAACTCTCAAGTATTCGATAACCTCATCATTAGTAGATCGGCGCGTGATGTCGGCATCGTCGTCTCTGAAGTAACGAGACAATAAAGCATTCGGATCGCGTTCAGAAAATGCATCTGCGAATGCATCGATCATTGACTCAGTGCCACTCACAGCCTCTTCACGAGCTTGACGAAGCACTTCTTCGAATGTATCGTCCTTGTCATTTGCCAGCTCTGCAATCAAAGCATCCAAACGAACTTCGAGCGTAACGTGCATGCCTCCCATCAAATCGAGGCCCAGCTTAAGGGATTCTTCGTCTACATTACGGAGTAGATTCGCATTCTCCTCCCTGTATGTGTCGAGCTCTTCCCCTTGCAATTCGTCCAAGCGCGATTGAATAAACATCCCTTGTATAGAGGGAAATAACTCGTAGCCGCATAATAGGATAAAAGCGACTGTTAGAAATATTTTAAAACCGTTGTCTTTCATAACTCAATAAGCCTGAAATTATAGATACAGATCAACTAAACATATCAAATCAGATAGGATACACAGTGATTGTGTCCATCTATCGATATATAGATTAAAGAGGGGTATGGGCGAGTGTATGATTGTACACACTCACGTTTTGATCTGACCTAAGGGCCACGAGGTATGATGCTTAAGGAAGTGAGAGCAGAGACCAGTAGGGACGCCGGTGAGGCCACATAATGATCCCACCGATGTAAGAGGCGTCCACTAGCCTCATTTTTTTGGATAATGAACTGAACAGACGCGAGCCGGTCCCGCACATAGGAGGTGCGGGTCTGTAATGATTTAAGCGAGAGATAAGGGACAACACCTTCAACAATTAATTGCTTCCAGTGCCGATGAAGGATTTCAGAGAGCACTTCATCGATATGAACGTTTCCTTCATCAGAGCCCTGCTCTTCCAGATACGCCTCGACAAATGCTTCAAGAAACAGTTCCAAGTTATGCGTATCCCTTTCCAGTGCAGATACTATGGCACGATCAACGGTCTCATTAATCTCTGATTTCAGTTGCCCACGCAACCATTCCACATGGCGCTCAGCCCCATTGTAGCTTGACGATCCTAAAAACGGCATACATAACATGGGTAGCAGGCTTATCAATAAGCCGGCTGCTATGCTTTTTCTAGACCGTTTGAAACACCGTCCAAACATACTCAAACACTTACTATAACTTTAGATTCGTTGTTGCGTTTACTAAAGTTATCCATAGTTAAAAAGGGATACAGCTATCAGTGGTATAGCGTAATCGGTATCGCGTATATATCCAGAGCAGTTAAATCTACAATGCGTATTGCTGTTCCTGTATGTACTTTTGGAAAATAACTGTATCTTTCAAGGACCCCTTTACCCCCACCCATTCCCCTTACTTCCATGAGCATTACCAACTTTGTTAAGAACATCTTCAACTCAACTAAAAAGGTCGCCGATGATGTAGCTGAAAAAGCAGAGCCTATTATCGAGCGCGCAACCGAAAAAGCCGAAGAGGTATTTGAGAAAGCAACAGATGTTGCTGAAGATCTCAAAGTGAAGGCGGAGCCCCTCATCGAAAAAGCCAGGGAAAAGGCTACAGATGTCGCCGAAGACTTCAAAGAGAAGGCGGAACCCCTCATCGAAAAAGCAAAAGACAAGGCCTCTGACGTCGCTGAAGATCTCAAAGTCAAAGCCGAACCGCTCATCGAAAAGGCAAAGGAGAAGGCGGAGCCTGTAATCGAAAAGGCCAAAGAAAAAGCAGAGCCCATTATCGAAAGAGCGAAAGTGTCGGCAGATCCCTACTTCGAAAAAGCAAAAGACTTCGCTGAAGACATGAGGGATAAGGCAGAGCAAATGCTCGACCCTGATGGTGCTACTACGGCTAAAGTCATTGAAGAAATTGATGAAACGGACGAAGAAGGATCTACTGAGGAATCATCTGACGCCTCAGAAGAAAAAGACCAAGCATAACCAAATTCGCCTAAAAAGAAGCACATCAGGTAGTTTTCCTAATTAATTATTTAGGGCACCCTGTTCGATCCAGCGCAAAATTATTTCATATTCTGAACTGGCGGAGGAAAATATACGGCCCCCACCATGATTACCTCCGCCAGTCGCTTTAATTAAGAGCTCGCTCTCAGTGGGTGCATTTCGATTTACTGTGTTGAGAACAGCAGAATATGCTTCATCACCTGCGTTATACGTCCATCCCCCTGCCCCACTTCTATGGCAACTCACGCAATCATCTAGTGCTGGGATTACATCAGCCGAAAAGGATATATTTTCACCTGGAACCGGATTAGTCGTAGAATCATCAACGGTATCCGGCCCTCTGCTGAATGGGTTTTCGGTTCCACATCCAGTCAACAAGACGAAAAGCAGGATCGCAGATTTAGTTCGAATCATGATTTTTCTGGAGTAGGGTGTACTTGATTCAGTTCTCTACAAGGAAAAGCGTGTAGAGGGCTGCACCTCGCTTCACTGCGCTTGTCACTGAGTCTGAAGTCCACGTAGCTCCGCTCACTCCATCGACCTCTGTGTTTACTAGCTCAATGGCTGTTTTATCTAGAAATTGACGCAAAAAGGGCCAATTAAGCGCCGGCTTTCCTTTATCCTCTCCAAATAAAGTGAATCCCACATCATATACCTGTCCTTCTTCATCCACAGCAACCAATACCTGAAGGGGCCCTTCCTTGCCTCTCTCATTAATGATAAGTACACTTCCTATCGTTTCGCCCTCTTGCCCTAGGCCCTTATACACTGTATAGGAGCCACTTGCACTTACTCCTTGCTCTCGGAGCTTTTCCGAATGATCTGCATCCACATTAATGGACAGCTTCTTTAGCGATGTAGCACCCTTCGCTTGAAGCATCTCCTTTAACCCATCTCGCAAGCTAATTACGTCATTTGATTTTGCGACTTGCGCTGAAACGTTCACCGAAGATGCACTTATCAGAACGAGTGCAACCGCGAGTAATGACAGTGATTTATACATAGTACAAGTACCTTCTATTTTGCAGTCTCTTTAGGATGCAGAAACCATAATTGATAAATGCCAATCACAAATACCATTAAAAAAGACAGGGCCATAACCATCCCGGAAACCATCAACAACCAGGCAAATCCAGGCCCTACAAATCGAGTAAGAAGCATACTCCAGATGTCAAGTACAGAAGCAACAAAGGGCGCAATGATAAGCGTATTCTTTAAAAACGAAGGCACCTCTGCAAACACTAGAATTAATCCGCACAAGAAAAATATGGTGGTGTAGCCAAATAAATGAAAATGCCCTTCTGACACCAGCGCCTCTAAAGAGGGTATAGATACAATCGGCTCTTCTTGTACCGGAAGTTCTTCATCAAAGCTATCAAAGCTAAATGCTTCCCCTTCCACTACCCCAGCCCCTCCTTCTTCCGTAGCACTTTCTGCACGTTCAATATCTCTTAATACCTGCCTGGATGGTTCATTCCCATAATACTTCAGGGCAACTTCTTCGGAAGAAAAACCAACTTTTAGTGCAACGTTTGCGAGAGCAAATATATATCCGGTACCTAGTGTCATCAGTACAGCAGTAAACAACAGCTTTACTGAAACTGGCATATTCGATAAACGCAATGAGGATAACAGATCCATAGTAGAGGGCAGGTCTTTTAGAATTCAAAAATTAGAGCAAATCGAAATAGATCATTGTCTAGTTCATTGACCTCTTCCAGGTTGAACTGATACTGAGCCAGCACCATCAGGTGACGATCAATTCGAGATAAAAGTGCAGCTTCCCAGTTGTGACTATCTGCGTTACTCACCTGATCATCCATAGTTATAATGGTGCCATATCGGACTCTAGGGATTACAAACCGCAGTCCTCGATAACTAACTTCGGCATAGTCACCATATCGGAAATACCAGTAGTCTGAGTTGTCACGCGGATCAACCAATAGTTCATCTTGAATTTCAGCCCGTGCAAATGCGGCACGAATCCGGATATCCCGCAAAAAAGGTAGGTCTATAAGCCCGTAATCAACGAGAAGATCGGCACCCCAAAGAAGGATTTTTCCTTCCGAACCCTCGCCAAACTCGTTGTACAACGCCGACCCCCATAGTCCTATTTTACTTCCTACAGAAAGATGAAAGCGGCCTCCTATAGCAAAAATATCGTCTGTGCCTCCATTGGTGAAATCCACCACGGTACCTAATGCCCCATCAAAACCGCGAATAGTGTAGATATTTCCGTCCAACGAAACCTGATCCAGGTCTAG
>JAHQVL010000011.1 GCA_019634345.1 Rhodothermaceae bacterium | reverse complement strand
TCGCCTTGCTTTGCAAACCCTAATACTTTGATAGACAAAATCGGAAATACGCAGGGCATTAGATTGAGCAGCAACCCACCTGCAAAAGCCAATACGAGCATCCAAATGAGAGAAACGGACGTACTTGATTCCTGAGGAGATGTCGCATATTGACCGGCATTAACAGGGACGTTAATCGAGAGTGCCGGCACATATTCGTGTTCATTCCAACTACTCCCTTCTGTTGCTACGAGAACGCCCTCTAAGTGCTCTACAGCACCTGTTGCGTATTCAGACTGTTGAAGCGCGATCAGGTAGGTATTCCCTTCTTGTGTGATGGGTTGGGCTGCAGGATGATCAATGACTTCATATCCAGAGGTAAAAAAATAGGCACCATTAAAATCGATATCCTCACCTGCAGGGGGCGTTACTTGCAATACATAGCTCCCAGCGTAACTAGAGGCTTCAAACGTCCAGTTCTCAAGGGTTTTAGGCAGTTGAGCACGGGCTGTATCGAACGCTTTTCTGTGTTCAGTAGCAGAGGGGTTTTCAGATCGGACAGGAAGGGTTATAGAGACAGCTTCTTCCGCTGGTAGACAAATTTCCTCGCAGATCAACCAGTAGGCCATCGCCTGGATGTGCAGTTCCGTACCCGGTTCAAGGTCTGGAGGCGGGCTGATTTCTGTGAGTAGTACCACCTCATCCGAGTAGCCATAGGACCGGAGCGGCCCCAGGTCGATGCGATGCGGATATGGCCATTGAATAGGCGAAGTAGAGAAAGTAGCTGGAAGCTCCCATTCAATTTCAGTAGGCTCACCAGAATCTCCGGGATTTTGCCAATAGCTATGCCAGCCCGGATCCATCTGCATCTTGAGGGCGAGCGTAAATGGAGATCCGGGTACAACATGGTCGAACTCGCTGATTAGTACGGCCTCGCTGTAGGGACTCGTATCATCCTCGTCATTGCTCTGTGCTAGAGCAATGCCTGGCACTAGAACCAGGAGAGTCAGTATTACAAAGAAATCTCGGAAATACATGAACGTACGATTTCGATCGCTAGATCATAGAATCTAAGAAATTGAGTTTTTAAATAAACCCGCGTAGTTATGATACACCTGAGGGGAGGATAGTACTCCCGGTAAAGGGATGAAGTGCATCGTTAGGGGATGAGTCACACTCCTTCGGTGTAAAGGTCAATCGCTTACACGAAGGCGTCTCAAAATTAACGAGGGTTAGTCCAATCCCAGTTCTTTTCTCAGCGGTAAATCTGCGACGCCATTTTTGGACCAATAATCCAACATGATGCGCTTATTCAGGGTAGCACGCGTCGTTAATGCTTGTCCGCGCCGGCTTGTCGTTTCTTCCCATCCATCAATTTCATGGGGAAAGTCTTTGTTAAAATGAATACGGAGTGTGCGAGATAGCTTCGGATAGGACAGCATGTAGGTCATCAATCCGTTTTCATTCTCCTCAAGGGAAGCAGTGACTTTGTGGACGTCAAAGTCGATATGGCCTAGTCGCTGATACATGGTTCCTGGAATCATGTCAACCGTTCCCGTTGGGAGTAGATCTGGATCGAGGCGAATGGCCGTCCACACTTCGTCTTCGAGCATTCCTTTTTCAAGCTTCATGTGCTGGTCCCCTTCGCTTTCGAAATAGGAGAAGGCCTGAATATCGTACTTATTCTTATCCAGATTCACTTGTGTGAATGTATGCCCGCACCACTCCTGGGAGGTTGTAGTCACCTTGAGCGTTCTCGGAAAGCTGCTCCCTTGAATAGGGGTGAAGACGGAAGACATCATCGAGTAGGGATAAATGCCCGTATTAAAATTCTTTGTTGCATTGAGTTTGAGAATGTTGACCTTGTCATCCCCAGCCTGCTGCGGGTAGTCAAGCTTTACGTGTTTCTCTTTTGAGAAGTCCTCCGTTACAAAGATGAGAACGGCTTCACCCTCATGAATTTCTCCATATCTGGCTTGCTCTAGCGTATAACTGGTAAGTTCTGCATCACCCTGGTACCAATAGTCACCGAATTCATCGCTAAGTGGTGAAGCAGGTTCATTCAGGTTTACAGGAGTATGGATGTCCAGAGATTCACTCGTGTCATTGGTGCTGGAGGTACAGCCAAGGATCGCCAGGGATACAAGGATATAAAGTGATTTATGTAAAGCGTTCATGGTGTATGCTGGATTCAAGTCGTATGGAAGCAGGGACCTTAGAAAATACGATATAAGCCCAATGCTTAGTCTCTCTAATAAGATCCCTGTTACAGGTACAATATGACCAGTTTTTGCCATTCAAATCGAATTAGTGCAGTTCGAACCATACTTTGTATCATGGTGTACTGAATGAAGTACATTTATACTGTTCGATTGTAGGACTCCCATTTTGCAGAATACCATTAATTATGTATCGAATTGAACGCGTTTGGATTTGTGTGTTGCTCTTAATGAGCATCAATCTATCTGCCCTTGGACAATCTCGACAATTAACGTCCTTGTCAGCCGATGGGGCCCTTCAAATGAATGCGCTTTATTCGGAGGAGGGCGTTGAGCTAGATGGCTTTCTTAATGAAAGCATTTGGCAAGAAGCAGTAGCTATTGATAAGTTCACGCAATTCGAGCCGGTAGAAGGGGCACCTGCAACACAGCAAACCGAAGTTCGGATTTTGTATGGGCCGAACAACATGTATGTCGGCGCTATGCTGTATGATGAGGACCCCCAGGCTATCGAGGAGGCACTTGGGCGGCGTGATGATTACAATCGGGCCGATTGGTTTTTAGTATCCATCGATTCGTATTTCGACCGCCGAACCTCCTATACGTTTGGTGTAAATGCAGCAGGGGTTCAATTCGATGCCATTCAGTCGGCCGCAACAAACCGCCGCCGTGGTGGGGCCAACGCACCTCGCGACATGGATCCGTCATGGGATGCAATCTGGTATTCTAAGGCACGTGTGACTTCAGAGGGCTGGTTAGTTGAAATGCGGATTCCCTACAGTATGCTTCGTTTTTCTGATGCCAAGGACCAGGTATGGGGCATTCATTTTACACGCCGAATTCCTCGACTTGGTGAGCAATCAGAATGGCCCCACGTACCCAGGGTTAAGCGGGATAACTTGATCGCGGAGTTTGGACAGCTCAAAGGAATCAGTGATGTGCGCCAGCGCAAAAACATCCAGGTTACGCCTTACACCGTTTCTCAGATTCTAAGAGAAGAAGACCCTGATAACATTGGTTCTGCACTTCAAAGCCAGTCTGTTGATATAGGTGGAGATTTAAAGATTGGCCTGGGGCCAAACGTTACACTTGATGCAACGATCAATCCGGACTTTGGACAGGTTGAGGCGGATCCCGAAGTGCTTAACTTGACAGCATTTGAAAACTTCTTTGAGGAAAGACGCCCATTTTTTGTTGAAGGGATTCAGATCTACGAGTTCTCAGCTGGCCCTGGTCGACTGTTGTACACGCGGCGAATCGGTTCGGATGCGCCGATCATAGGGGCTACAAAACTATCTGGGCGAACAACTAAAGGATTGTCTTATGGAGTGTTGGGTGCACTTACCGGGGACAGTTTTAATCCCTCGCGGGGATACGGAGTAACCCGTGTGATTCAGCAGATAGGTGAATATTCTTCGGCGGGTGGTATTGTTACCCTCTTTGATGAAGCGAACGATAGCGATGGCAATCATGCACGCAGCTTCGCGACCGGCCTGGATTGGGATCTTCGACTGAATGACAATAAGTATGGCATTGAAGGGTTCTTTGCAGCAACCAATCGAAGCTGGCTGAATACCGGATTAGATGCTGAAACAGGATTTGCGGGCAAAATGTGGTTGCGTAAACGGCAAGGGACGTGGGATGGATTTGTCGGCTTTGATGTCTTCAGTGATGGCTTTAATCCCAACGATCTTGGTCAAATCCGTCAGAATAACTTTCTTGCATTGCTTTCTTCGGTTGGGCATAACATCAACGGGGGACGTGCATTCGGCCCTTTCCAGAGAGGAGGTATGAGGATGTCGTTTAACCAGCAAGTGTCTTATGATGAAGGCGTCAATATGGGGCAAGAATTTGATATTGGTACACGCCTTACATTCAAGGGATTTCAGAGCATTCGGTTTGGTGTAGAAGTTGCCAATCCTTTTGGGAGTGGTTACGATATATTTGAATCAAGAGGATTGTTGCCATGGAATGCCCCTTCTAGCTTCAACATCGGTGGCGATTTCGAAACGGATGAACGCAAAAATTGGCAGATTGAACCTGGAATCGATCTTACGTTTTACAACGATGGAGGAAGAGAAACTGAGCTTAGTTTTGAAGGAGCATTGAATATCGGTTCACGGCTGGCATTGACCGCCGAAATTGAAGGCGGTTGGGAGGATAATGTATCTGCCTGGTCATCCAATGAAGCGTTCCGCAATGTAGGGGACTCCTGGTTCATTGGTGCTGACTCCGAACATCCAGAGGATTTGACAGATGCTGACTACGTTTCATTAGCTCCATCTGCTTCTTTGAATGAGTTATTTGCTGATGCAAGCACTGTAGCAGATGGGCAGTACTACCTGTCTATGTTCGGCCAGAGAGACACCCGTTCGACCGATATTACCGTGCGAAGTACCGTTACCTTTACCTCGCAGTTGTCTCTCCAGGTATATGGTCAGCTCTTTGCGGCAAGAGGCCGATACCAGGATTTTCAGCTGCATGTAGGCCGCGATCAACTGGTAGATTTTGATGCGTTCCCAAAGCGGGATGAGTTTGCCTTCAGCCGATTGCAATCAAACGTCGTTCTCCGTTGGGAGTACAGGCCGGGGTCGTCGCTGTTTTTAGTATGGACGCACGGCAGAAGAGCAGAAGATGCGTTTAATCCGCTGTCACCTGATCCAGTCTCTCCCTATGATAATTCGTTTAACGATCAATTCAGTAATACATTTGATATATTCCCGCAGAATGTATTCTTGATCAAGTTGAACTACGCGTTTCTTTACTAACACGGTTGTGTTAGTAAAGGGTGCAGAGTGCAAGGTGCAAAGTTTTTTTACCTAAGTAGTGCTCCGGGATGTTAATCTAAATACCCTGGTAGATACAAATCGTGGGTTTGCCTTCGTTTTTTCTTCTCTTCAGGTACTTGTCCATGCAAAGGGTTTTTCTCCTTTATGTGAGCAAGCCACCAAAACTGAAAGACGAGAAACATCAGAGCGCATACCACGCCAAGGAATTGATCGACGTACATCCAGAGCGCATAAGACGCAGCTGCTCCAATAAGAGAGGGCCATATGGCCTGGAATAGGAAGTAAAAGATCACAATGGATACAGCGACTACGATCAGCGCCCCTCCAAGGGTCGCGATCACCATCGTACCGTGCAAAAATTCCATAGTGGGGACCGAAAGTTATTGCTAAATAGTGGTATGGGGGTGTGGGTCCTTTATATGCTTTCGTTACGAGAATTCTCGACACGGAGATCGGGTATGTAGAGGGATTAGTCTATAATGAAGTCCTCGTCAGACGGAAAATGAGTAGATCCTGATTGTGTAATCTTCTGTATGCAGTACCCTTTAAACTGGGTATATCGCACCACGTCAGACCAGTTAAACACGGCTCGCCTACGTACAATACCGGTTCGCAAGTCATCTGGGCACAATAAGTCGATGCGATTTGATTCAGGGCCCCAGGCAAACCGCGCACACTCAACCTTCGACGCTGTATCGTCCAGCGATCGCAGCAATGCATAGGCGGCTTCAGGCTTTGGAATCACATTTTGATCCACGATATCCACATTGAGTACAATGATCTGTTCTCCTTCGAGGACGATGTCTGGACCTTCGTCTATAGCCGTGAGGGTTAGCGTTAATTGCAACGTTGTGCCTCCACTTAGCGCTGCAGGTCCAGTGTTTTGTTCTAGTTTATTAAGTGGAATTTGAAGTAACGTTTTGGGAGCAAGATTGAATACCTGGTCGTCTTCGCTTAGGTTGCGCATCTCTTCGGAGAACAAGCGGATCGGATTCCCTGAGCTCGCTTCAATTTTTTCGATCTTGAGATGCCCGCTACCGTCATAATTGGTTTCCCAGTCATAGCGTACCGAGAGTAAACTATTAGGGTTGTACTCTTTTCTGTCCGTTGCCAGCGTAACCGTCGTCAGTTCTCTATCCTGATCATCCCCAACCAATGTTTTTATGTTTCTTGTTGCCTGCGTCGCAGCGGAGGTTAACCGACGGTTGTATTCAGGATCTTCAAAATGAATGTAGAAGGGCTTTAACGGCAGCCTGAATTTATCTTCATCAACCCGGCGCATGGGGAAGGAAAGGGACTGCCGGTAGCTTGCTGTAAATCGCTCGTTACCTATATGCGTTAGGACGTGAATTTCACTTCCCGGTACGAGTGAACCGAGCAAGGTATCAAAAGCACTCTGGTCATTCTCAGAAATACGGAACGTATACTCAGTACCGTCAGGCTGCCCTGTGTGGGTATATGTGAATGATTGATCTCCATCTGTTATTTCTACGCTAACCCACTCATGGATGAGCTCAGGTAATAATGAAGCAATGGTCGCGTCTGGATCTTCGGGCTCGTCTCCTGGCTGAACGGTATCTAGCGCTTTGTCTAAGAAATATTGCCTGAACAAGGGCCAGTTGCCCTTTTGAATGTGAATCTGAATATCTAACACAAGCTCAGTATTCCATTCAGACGTCCAGGATCCAGGAGCCGGATTGCTTAGCCTGACCTGGTAGGCTAGCGCATCAAACGCTTCGCATCGAGAGAAGAAGGCCTCATCTACGGGACGTGTTTTCGCCAAGAGCAGTTTCTCTGGAGCGAAGAAACTGGACCAGGTTTGTAGCGCAACATCACGCCGGCCGGTTAGAGGCAACGGAGTTGGACGTGGCATTTTATGCTGAACCGGGGTTCCACCGGAAACGAGTGTTTGTCCAGTTGAAGCTCCGGTTTGAGAGAAGCCGCGCTGGGTAATTATGTGGCTTCGGAAGGCAAAGGGGACTCCTGGCCGATCCCCGGTTATCATAAATCGTAGAACTCCTGGCAGTATCGCTTGCCATCGTTCTGACAAAGCGGCTTCGCTGTTGAAGGTGTCTGCACTGCTTACCGAAATGGTAGGCATTGGGGGATCGGGTAAAACAGGCAGTAGCCCTTTGATAGCTGGCGCCCTGAAATAGGGAGGGAGGCCCGCTACAGGCTGGTCAGCAAGAGCAGATCGGAATTGAACCTGGTAGGAGTGCGATTGCCACCAAAGCGTGCGTTCAGTATCGGTTTCTGAAGGGTCCAGCGTGCCAATCACACCCTTGCCGTCTTCGGTGTATGCTATTTCCAGGCGCAATGCACTAAGCCCCCAGGGCCACGCACGATGTACCGATGTATCACTGGATGTTACTGCTTCTACTTCCTCGCTTGAATCGTCTTCATCGTCTGGCGACGGGGGAGGAAATGTTGCGGGGAAGGCCGACGAGAGAATGGAATCTAAGATCCCATTGCCTCTCTGAAGGGCAGTAATCAGTGCTTTGAGTTCGGTCTTGTCCGTTAACGTTTCTTCTAAGATCAACGTCTCTGCGCTTGAGTCTTCATCTTCTTCCAACTCATAAAGGGCTGCTTGATCACCCGCTATTAAAACCGTGTAACGGGTCCGATCGGAGGCGTCAAATATGCGCCATAAGCCTTTAATGTACAGAGGCTGTACGCCTACCGTTTGCGGAGGAGCTATTTCAACCTGGTCGATGGATACTCCAGGAGAGGGAGGATGGTAGCCACCGAACTGCCCTTCTCTAAAACGTAGTTCTTTTACTGTCGAACGCAGAGGAAACACCCGTCTCGCAAATCGTTCGGGCTCCGCCAGGTTGGTTAATATTGCATAAGAATAGGTCGCTGTAACTGATGCTTGATTAATCGCGGTATCTGCATTAGAGTCGCGTTCATTGATCTCCCTAAAGCGTAGAATGGCAAAGGGCGATTCTGGACATAGTTTTTGATGGGTTTCTTTGCCCCATTTTATGCTTTCCTCTTGGGCAGATCCGGTATCGGAATTTTCTCCTGCATTTAAAAAGCGAGAGGCTACCGGAGACAATACGCCAGATACCTGATCCAGGCATAACAGCTCTGCTGATACAAGCAATGGATTGTATTCATCGATCGCTGCCTTAAACCCGAGGCCAAGGTATGGGCTAACGGCAACGCTTACAGGAGAAGGGTTGTCGCCTCGCTGAAGAGAAGCAGGGAGTGCCGTGGCTGCTGCATGGTGGGAGATAAGGTGTGACAAAGGCTCGGATAATTCATTCCGGGTGCGAATGAGATTGCTGTCCAGGAGGTGAAGCCCCGGATTATACCACTTATACCCGTTTGTAGAGCTCCGGCCCTTAATGGTGCCGGCTTGAACATGGGCCAGTATCTCTTCAGGCTCCAGTGCAACCCCATAGATTGCTACTAAGAAATAGACACCTCTCCAGGGGACATCGCTTCCATTTAATTCATTCGCAAGCACGAGGGGAAAGTCTTCCATCCAATTCGCGAACGTGCCTTCATCTGAACGGCGCGTAATTTCTTGTCCATCGAAGTACATGATGGATTCACCCGTCTGTTTGTGCACATAAGCAACATGAATCCTGTCTTCAACCACGGCACTGCCCGTGGGCACAATCCGTCTGAATTGAAGCTGAGTACCTACAGCGAGTCTATAGCTGCAATCGTACTCCGCAGTAGATGAGGTGCCCTGGCGTTTATAGCCCATCGTGATGTTTCTATCCGACGTACTATCGGCTATAGAAACGATTCGGGCTTGATCGTTAATGCCTTGTTCGATATTTGCCGGCCTGATCCAGGCTTCAATCGTGATCTCTCCAGAAGCCGTGCAGGCTAATGAAATGGCTGCAGCAGGAGTAAGGGAGCGCAAAATCATTGGATTTACTACTTCCAGTCCGCCACCCTCTAGCCATTGCACATGGGTATCCGTTTCGTCGAGGTCTTCCCAGTTAGAGCCTACCCGTTTCTGCATGCGTAAATCCAAAGGGTTGGCCGAACCAGATCGATCCCTGACAACAATGCCCTCACCCTCCTCAAAGGTATACAATGCGAGTAAGCCGTCCGGGTTGTCTTCAGTAGTGATGGTGCTTATTTCTTGCGGTGCAAACCAGGAATCTGGCCTCCACTCCAGGGGTTCACTGGGGCTTACCAGAGTGGGGGAATCACTCAGTTCTCCGTCCTCATCAGCCGGTACTTCGGTGGGAGGAAAAGACGCTCTGTTTGTATCGAACAACTGACGAAGTGCAACAGAACGGCTCATGCGAGCCGGTGTATCAGGCAAGGAAGCCATTACGCTTCGCAAACCATCCGCCTGTGCCTCTTGTTGTGGGTGCTGTATTCTGAACCAGCTTTCTCTTAAGGTGTTGGGGTCGAGTCGGGCCCAGGTTCTGCCTGCTGAGGTGTCAAAGCCGGAGACGGCAATGGTGATTGCCTCGTCTTCACCCCAACTGGCGAAATTTAATGCGAGCGACTTATCCGATGAATCGGACAATAAATACTTAATTGGGTCTACATGCAGTGGTGTATCTGACCCGGTGACATCAGCGGCCGATTCGTTCTGTAAGCGGCCAATGAACGGTAGCGAAAGTAGGAGCCATTGAGGGTCTCGTGGATCCGAAGGGCTGTAGTAATCGGGTTGACTGAGGATACCTACTTGCGTTCCATTTGGTAAAAACTGGAGTGTTGTTTCGCTAGCTCCACGTATGCTTTTCAGGTTGATCCAATGTGGGGCGCTCGCTTCTACGATGAATGAGTTTTGCGCCATTTTGTCTAATTCCGCATCTGCCCCTTCGGCCAATCTCGAACGTATTCCTGAACTTAAATACCCATAACTGTGATTCCCGACGCTACCAGTACCTGAATCTGGTAATACCGTGTTTGCCTGGTCAAATTCGTTCAAAAAAGTCTTAAATACCGAAGGCGATGCCAGCCGGATTTCCTGCACAGTGGTCCATCTTCGTTCGAGGCCTAATCGACTGTCTTCCGTAATTTCGACGATCTGGTGCTCAACAACAGCCAGGAATTGCCAGGAGAATGCCTGGTTGAATTGAAAGAGCAGATTACCAGAACCAACCACGGTTAGATTGACGGGGACCTGGTGCTGATTGAATAGGATCCGGATTGAATGCCTGTAGTGATCCAGTGTAGTTTTGTCCTGGAAAGAGGGGAGTGTCAGATTCGTTTTACCCTCGTCCAGTTGTATAGCTGTGGGCCAGGAGACCAGGTTCTTTACTTCCAAAAATCCATTGAGAAGCAACACTTCTTCCCATCCAGCTTCTCCTTTCCATTCGGCGGTGTAGCCAAAGAAAAGATCGCCGGCAGATGAATCATAGATCGGATCTCCTTCAGGTGTGACTTCGACAGCGGATACCGATTCTTGCAAAAAGCGGCTCCACTGGCAGTGGAGGAGGGCTTCGATAAATGCCGTATCCAGGATGAGGTTTGGAATGCCGTTGCTGCCAGGCTCAGAATGAAAGGTCAACGCCGTAAACCCTGGCGCATCCCCGGGTCTCAAGAACATCCCTGGTAATAATTGAAGGCTTTCTAGATCAGCGGCATCCGTTGAGGGCTCACTGCTTTCTGATTGTGGCTGCTCCCTGGTCCACTGGAATTGCATAGATGTATCGCGAACGAGAAATCGCTTGCTATCGGTTTCGAGTTCTACATCATCAAACAACGTGGCTGATTCCCATGTCGCCCCTTCGCCAGGAGTAGCCAAAAGG
>JAHQVL010000136.1 GCA_019634345.1 Rhodothermaceae bacterium | reverse complement strand
TACAATAAACGGGGGTACGGGAGTCTCCTCTACCAGTCGGTCCGTTTCAATGGAGACTTGCAACCTCTCTTCAAATCGAATTTTCTCAATATCCAGATAAGCTTGTATGCTGGCCAGTTCATCGCCCAACGTGAGCCGTTGCTGAGTAGGATCCACCATGGCGTAACGAATAAACTCTGAGAACCCAGTAATAGCTTCTCGAGCCCGCTCAGGATTTTCGTCGATCAGGGCTCGAATTGTATTTAGCGCATTGAAGAAAAAATGAGGATTCAGTTGATACTGAAGCAGCTGAAGTTGTGCTCTACTCGCCATCGCTTCTGCACGTAGGGCCCGTTCGCGTTGCTCCTGAGCAAGGCGACTGTACTTGATACCTATGTACAGGACACTCCATCCAAAAATGAGAAACGAACTTGCCAGCAAACCTCGCCCAAACATGAACCATTCTTTACCGCTAAAAGGTGCTTGATTTAATGGCCATTTGACAGATTCAAAGACAACACCCCACAGAATACCACTGAAAAAAGAAAGCCCTACTATAACTCCAACAAGAACAGGCAATGCCAGGGATTGGCTCCATAATCTTTTATATATGAGCCGGAGCCCGGAGGTAATTCCCAGGCCGCAAAGTGTCATTATGAGGACGCGAACAAAAGCAACAGCTATTGTAGCATCGCGAGACTGGTATTCAGGAAGAGATGCAAAAAACCAAATAATACAGTATCCCGCCCACCCAATGAATTGCGCTTGCCAGAATGTAATTCGATGTTCAAAGAATCCACGCATATCCTAATTTAAGAAAAAAGGTGCGATCCAATTGCAGTAAGGTTCGATCGTTTACCCCTCGGTAGTTGTCCGAATACCCAAGAAATACGACAGTTTGTGGATTGAACTTGTATGAGAATAAAAACTGTGAAAACAGGATGCGCTCTTCCTCATTCACGCCAGCCGAATACAATGCTTCATTCCGATCTACCAGCCGAAGCTGAGCTGTAGCCCGTATAAACAAGCGAACATTAAAATGATAGAGAATTTGAGTCTGTACCAGTTGTTCAGTAAATAATCTACCCGCGGCTACATTAAATCGCTGAACTATGTAATCAAATGTGGTGCTCACTCGTCTTCCCATTTTAAGCCGCACGGTAGGACCAAGTAGCCAATTTGTGCCTTTTCGTGCACCGAAAAAGTCAACCCCCTCTCCCACTCGTCCGGTCAGGCCCAAAGCTAGCGCTCTATTAGGCTGTATCGAAGCTTGCAGTCCAAACCGATTCAAATCAAAGATCCGGCCGGCAAAGCGAGTCTGAGCAAAGTCAGCCTGAACAAGAAGCAGGCTTTGCAACGGGCCCCTGTAAAGCCCGTCCAGGCTGATAAGTTGGTCGGTTTTTTTCCCATCGTAATCGTATGTTCGGCTTACGGTAATTCCTGTATTAAGTTGAGTAAACCAGGACGACCCGTTACTCCAAAATCTTCGGTTTACATTTAGTATGCCTTCCCGTGTATCCACCCTCGGCACAAACCCACCATCCGCTCTAAACTCTGGGGACACATCCTCATAAGCAGCCAGGACTTGCCAATTCCGGCTATTATGGGCGAAGGATGTTGTAATACCTGTACCTTGCAGGGTACCTGCCGGCTGGCCATACACAGTTTGAAATGAATCCGGGTAAACCGTAGAAGAACGAAGGGCCTGAAGGGTCAACGTATTCGCATTTGAAAGTCGCAAAAATGCATCAACTCCACCCAGATGGTTGCGATAATTGCTGCCTTCTCGCCCTGTATAGAGTATACCCACAGCAGATCCAGAACCAACGTCTCGTCGGTATCGAAGAACTCCTGAAGCTACGTCATCATCGATAAATGCAGTCCCCGATTGCTGATTAGAAGGCAAAACTAGGCGATTTCCCCGGTCTTGTGCAGCAAAGGCTCCAATGGCATGCGGACCGGCCTTCCCTGTCACTTTAAATCCCCCACGAGGATCTATCACTGTTCGCGTAAATACAGCCTGTAGTGGTGTTTGGAAAAAGTCCAATCCTTCTAGGAAAAACGGCCGCTTCTCTTCAAAAAACAGGGCAAACCGCTCATTTCCTTCTAGCTGCGCAACATCAGCCTCCACCTGAGAGAAATCTGGGTTGAACGTGGCATTCAGGATCATGTTGGACGTAATGCCCCATCTTCCTGAGAAGCCAAACTCAGGATCCACGGCCCCATCCTCAAAGCTATCGAAGCTTTCTCCTGCTCGTCGGTCGGTTCTCCGGGCAGTAGTAGTGGGTACAACCTCTATATTTCGTCCTGCAGAGAGTTGCTGAAAGCCATCGACTTTATTAATCTGGCAGAGGATGCAACTGCGCCCTCGATCAAAGGCATGAGAACGAATTCTGTGCCTTACTGACCTGGGCCAGGAGCGGAACGCAACAACCCCCCAGGTTTGCGGCTCATCTGAAGAAGGAAACCGTAACTGATTAAAAGGTAACGCCACTTCTACAACGTACCCTTCCTCCGTTATGCGGCCCTCTGAAGACCAAATGATATCCCAAGAAAAATCTTCGATACCATCGAGCTCACTAAAAATCCCGTCAACCTGAACACCAAGCGGATTAATTCTAAACTGAAATGCTCGGCGCTCATCGTTAAAGGTATCGATCATAAACCCAACGTGATCGTCTTGCACAAAAGCACGGACATCATCGCGGTCCATCAAATGGGCCCTGATGGCTTCTGGCTCATCATCCCAGGCTCGAAAACCAATGTAGAAATATGCCTCATCAAAGCTAATCAGTGCTTCGGTGCGAACCGGAGGCTGGATATTATCACCAGGCAACCACTCATAGTTCAAGGGCACAGTTACTGCCGATGCCCAGGCCGGCTCATCCAGAATACCATCTACTTTAATTGCCCCTGAAGCCCTTGATGCCGTATACCGTTCTGCTGACGGAATAGACACAGTTACAGTTTGCCCCATCAATAACCCTGGCGTGAAACTTATCATCAGGCAAAACACAAGAAATGAAAAGCTGCAGAGAGAGAAACGAACGGTAGGAGCAGTCATGAGCAACAGAAGTCAGTAGTACAATTAATTCGGTGGTCAAGATATCCATGGGCCAATATCGAAGACCGCCCCAATCGGTAAGAGGTACCTGGACTCTGTAAGCGGTATATTGTGTGAACGAAAAAGCCATGACGAACCCTCCAAAAGCGACCCAATGGAGATCCTTGCCTTCGCTTCGGGAAAACATGGTTGCGACGTAATCGCCTACAGGTAGGTGCAGTATCGCTCTTCAAAAAAATCAGGGATACGTGATTTTAAGAGCTGTTTTATGAAGATTGTTGACAAATATGTAGTTTTATTTCTATACTGAATGAACGTTCATTCATTGCACCATGCCATCTACCATTACATTAGCCCAATCTGAAAAACACGAAGCTATCTTGGCAGCCACTTGCGAATTGATCGCTGATAGAGGGCTTCACAATATCCCTATGTCAGCTATTGCAAAAAAAGCAAAGATGGCAGCGGGGACCCTCTACTTGTACTTCGAAAACAAGGACGTTCTCATTAATGAGCTCTTCCTTTATCTAAAACGTGAATCCTACAATTTCATTGTTCAACGTGTAGAGACAGAACAACCTTTTGATGAGTGGCTCAAGAAAATGTGGTTTGCATCAGCACGTAGACATCTCGATTTCCCGCAGGCTTTTAATGTGATCCAGCAATGTGAATTGTCAGGCATCTTGAGCCCCGAAACCCTCCAACAACAAGAGGAAATCGAAACACCTCTTTATCACAAATTCCAGCACGCGATTGAGGAAGGTGTCATTAAGAATATACCCCGTCAAATTGTTTATGCACTCTTTATGGGGCCCATTACCATCCTTGCCCACCTGCAAGCCAAAGGAGAAATAGAAGTCACTGAAGAGATATTGCGCCAAACGTACGAGCAGTTAAAAGCTTCTATAAAAGCCAAATAATATCCCACTTTTCTAGTTTCAACAAGTTGTTATCAAACATGAAACCCTCTACCCCAAAGAAAAAAATCCTGTTATTCTCGGTTATCCCACTGGCACTTCTGGCTGCTGCCTACCTCTTTTTTATGAGACCAACGGGCGAGATCAACGTGCTGGTCTTTTCTAAGACCGAGCAGTTTCGACATGAATCTATCGAAGCCGGGATAGAAGCCATTCAAGAATTGGGGCAGGAGCACAATTTCTCGGTGGAAGCTACGGAGAATGCTGCCATTTTTAATGAAGAATCTCTTCAACAATTTAATGTTGTTGTTTTCCTCAATACAACGGGTGACATATTAAATGAAACACAACAAATTGAATTTAACCGTTTTATCCAGGCTGGCGGTGGTTACGTTGGTATTCACGCAGCGGCAGACACCGAGTATGACTGGCCCTGGTATGGAGAACTTGTTGGCGGATGGTTCAAAAGCCATCCAATGGATCCCAATGTACGGGAGGCAACGATCCAAGTTGTAGATCCCGATCATGAATCAACGCAAGGGCTTCCAGCTACCTGGAACAGAGAAGACGAGTGGTACGACTATCAATCAATCCATCCCGAAGTCACCCCCATCCTTTTGATTGATGAATCTACGTACAAGCGTGAAGAAGAAGACCCAGCTGTCACTCCCCGTCCTATTGCATGGTATCGAGAATTTGACGGTGGGCGCATGTTCTACTCTGGGCTTGGTCACACGGCAGAGTCCTATGCAGATCCTTTAGTTCTTGATCACCTATGGGGAGGTATTAAATATGCCTCTGGAGAAGGCAAGCCTGTAGACTTTAACAATGCAACTGTGGCTCCTGAGGAATATAGATTTGTCAAGAACATACTGGTTCAAAACTTAAACGAACCCATGGAAGTGGATTTACTGGGTAACGGACACATCCTGTTTGTAGAACGAGGAGGAGCAGTAAAGATCTATGACGAGAACACGGGTTCAACGGAAACCATTGCTACTTTTGACACTTTTTCGGGTATTGAAGAAGGGCTGCTTGGTGTAGCCGTAGACCCCAACTACACATCGAACAACTGGGTGTACTTCTCCTATTCTGCTTCCGATACCCATGAAATTCGCTTATCACGTTTTGAGTTGATTAATAAAAAACTCGACTTTGATTCCGAGATCGTATTACTCACCATTCCTGTACAACGTGATGAGTGCTGCCATGTAGCCGGCTCGCTTGAATTTGGACCAGACGGTAGCCTGTATTTCTCAATGGGGGATAATACAAGCCCCAGAGAAACCGGTTATGCGCCAATCGATGAACGAGAGGGTCGAAGCGCGTGGGATGCCCAAAAATCCTCTTCTAACACCCACGATTTACGCGGCAGCATTATGCGCATTATTCCCGAAGATGACGGTACGTATTCTATACCGGATGGGAATTTATTCGCCAAAGACGGTTCTGAGGGACGGCCAGAGATTTATGTAATGGGTAATCGCAACCCGTTTAGAATTTCTATCGACCAGCGAACGGGTTATTTATACTGGGGAGAGATTGGCCCTGATGGCGGCAAGGATAGCAGCACGCTGGGTTCAAAAGGGTATGACGAAATAAACCAGGCACGCCAAGCCGGCTTCTTTGGATGGCCTTATTTCATCGGACCTAACGGAGCGTATCACTCCCATGACTTTGCAACAGGCGAAACCGGTGATCCTTATGATCCCCAGCGCCCCATCAATGAATCACCAAACAATACCGGCTCAAAGGTATTACCTCCTGCCCAACCCGCTTATATCTGGTACTCGTATGGCGCATCAGACGAATTTCCTCTCGTCGGAAGTGGGTCTCGTAATGCAATGGCTGGCCCGGTGTATTACTACGATGATTACGAGGATTCACCTGTCCGCTTTCCTGAATACTACAATGGCAAGCTCTTTATCTACGATTGGATGCGTGGTTGGATCATGGCAGTTACAATGGATGAAAATGGAGACTATGTCCGCATGGAGCCTTTTCTTCCAGGCTCAGAATTCATCAACCCAATGGACATGCTCTTTGCACCAGACGGCTCTATGTACCTCCTGGAATACGGTCCGCTTTGGTTTTCCGGCAGTCCTGAAGCCAAGTTGAGCCGCATAGAACATATTAAAGGAAACCTGACCCCAAGCGCTGCCATCGCCTCAAATAACACTGTAGGTGCTGTACCACTCACCGTCGAATTCACATCACAATCCGTTGACTACGATAAAGACGAACTGACGTACCTCTGGGATTTTGGCGATGGCTCAACGTCGGCAGAAAAGGATCCAACCTTTACGTTTGAAACAGCCGGCTCATACACAGTAGCCTTGACGGTGACCGATCCCGATGGGGCATCGTCAGAAGCCAGTCTCGAAATTTTGGCGGGTAATGACTTGCCCGAAATTGCAATTACCATCGAAGAGGGAAATCGATCATTTTACTGGGATGATGCCTCCATTACGTACACTGTTGCTGTAAACGACAAAGAAGATGGGGTTCTGCAAAATGGATCGATAGATCCAAATCGCGTTACACTAACGATTGACTACCTGGAAAGAGGCAATGATTTGGCGCTACCCGCGTTGGGCCATCAGGCCTCCATGAATGCGTCAAGGGCCCTGATCGGAAAAGCACTGATTGACGGCTCGGATTGTTCAGCCTGCCATCAACCTGATGCAGCGTCTGTAGGGCCGTCTTATACATCGATCGCTAATCATTATGCGGCTCAAGCTGATGTCACAGCTAACCTGTCGGAAAAAATCATCAAGGGAGGGAAAGGCACATGGGGTGAAGCCCCGATGCCTCCGCATCCTCTCCTTTCTCCATTAGAAGCGGAGAAAATGGTGGAATACATTCTCAGCATTTCTGGCAATGCAGAAGTGATTAAACGTGCACCACTGGCTGGCACATTTGCCCAACGTCAACACCAGGAGAATGAAGAGACAGGCACGTACATTCTAATGGCCACCTATACCGACCAAGGGGGAGACCAAATAGGTCCACTGACAGCAAGGGAGTCGATCCAGTTAAGGAATCCTCGGATGCTTGCAGCCGACTTTGATGTAAACGAGGGCGGACAGAAGATGAAAGCCCCTGATGATGCACCTGGTGGCCTGGGAGGAGCCGTCATTTTCTTGGGAAATCATGGCTCCTGGGCGCTGTATGAAGATATCGACCTCACAGACGTGGCTGGCATCACAGGTACGTTTATCGTTGCCCCTACATTTACCACGGGCGGATGGGTGGATGTGCATCTTGATTCACCAGACGGCCCGCTACTGGGGACCTTTGAAGTAAAACAAGGCCTCACTACTATAGGGGAGGTAGATGTAGACCTTGATTTTGAACCACAAGCCAGTGTTCATGACCTTTATCTTTCCTATCGCAATAAAGATGCAGAAGGGCTTGTTTGTATCGGTAGATTCCTTAATTTCAAACACAAATCAGAGGTTGTGTTGTAGCATGTAACTCTATGTAACAAGTATGCATGAAAAGATTCTGGTAGTCGATGACCAGGGCAGCATGAGGATTATGCTCAAAGAGTATCTCGTTGAGCATGGCTTTGAAATAGAAACCGCCTCTAATGGTAGGGAAGCTTTATTCACTGCGCGGCAATTTAAGCCTGACCTCATCTTGCTTGACATCATGATGCCAGAATTGGACGGCATGGAATTCATTAGCCATTACCGTAAAGAGCATACCACACCGATCATCCTACTTACGGCAAAAATTGAGGAAACGGATAAAATTGCAGGGTTAGACCTAGGAGCAGATGATTATGTAACCAAACCAGCGAGTTTAGGCGAACTCTTATCCCGCATAAAAGCCAATCTTCGACGTGCGGCATTAACCCAAGAACCAGCATCTATCCTGGCTGTCGCAGAACTACACCTCAACGCAACAGAGAGGCGCCTCCATGTAGCTGGTCAGGAAGTGAAGCTTACACCGACCGAATTTGAACTGATGTCTATATTCATGACTGCGCCGGGGCGCGTATATTCGCGACCACAACTGATCGAAATGCTTCATGATGTAGATATTGAGTGCGTAGAGCGGACCATTGATGTTCACATCCGGAATATTCGGTCAAAGATTGAACCTGACCCACGTAATCCTACATACATTGAGTCGATTTATGGAGCAGGCTACCGCCTCAAAAAGGCATGATGCAATAGAACAATCATTCTAAGGGCAATAAAATGGATACCGTTGTACCCCGGCCTTCCTCTGAAACAATTTCAATTGATCCCCTGTGTGCCTCAACAATAGACTTAGCGATAGGTAGCCCCAACCCAGACGTTTCTAAGTGATTAGAACGAGACGAATCTACTTTGTAAAATCGCTCAAATATATGTGGCAGGGACGCTGATGGAATGCCACTGCCGGTGTCTTCAACTCGAAGTTCTACTTGATTACCCAAGGTGTGTACTGAAAGTATGATGCTCCCCTCTGAAGAGGTATAGCGAAGTGCATTTCCTATTAGATTATTAAGAACTTGCATCATGCGCTCTTCATCGAGGCGCAGAGAAGGAATGGCGAGACTTTCTTCCACCTTTACCTCGACACTATGCTCTGCAGCAGCTTGTTCAAAAGCGGAACTGGCGCGTAAAAGCAGGTCCTTGACAGACACCTCTTTGAAATAAAGCTGTAGTTCACCAGCATCCGCTAGAGCAAGTACACGAAGGTCTTCAATAAGCCTCTCAAGGTGTTTTGCTTCACTGAACATGGTCTTCAGTCTTTCAGGACTTGGCTGCAAATCTCCTCCTTGAAAAGCCTCTAGATACCCGGTCAGTATTCCTAGCGGCGAACGCAATTCATGCGCGATGTCTGCCGTCATCTGCTTACGGCTCTGGTTGACTCGATCCAATTCGGCAACCATTTGATTAAAGGAATCTGTGAGCAAACCGATCTCATCCCTGGTTCTCACTTCAATGGGCTTGTGTGTAGTCCCTTTGGATAGCTCTTGTGTTGCTGCTGTAAGTTCGCGAAGTGGTTTCATATACGTACGAGCAAACAAAGCCCCTATCAATAACGCGATTAAAAAACCTCCTCCAAGAGCAATACCCAATGCGTTATCTGTTTTGTCTAAAAATGCCCGTGCCTCAGGGTTAATCACAGGTTCTATACCAGGCTCGAGAATGTAGCCACTATAACCAGGAGAAATGTCAACACTTCTACTCTTCTTAATCACCTCAGCGGCAAGCACCTCTCCCACTCGATATTTGCCGTTCGAAATAACTACTTCTCCCTCGGAATCAGCAAATCCATAGATAGGCCCTCTCCGTGCGCGTGTTAATCCGCCGCTGGGGCCTCCCTGACCAGGCCTCCTACCTTCCGGACCGGCCCTACCCGGCCCTCCTCTCTCCGGCTCTCTTCCAATTGGCGGCCCTCCTCTTCTCGGCTCTCCTCCCGTTGATGGCCTTTCTCCATCAGCCGGTTTGGGGGGTCTTGAAGGCCGTCCTTGATTTCTTGCCAGGATCGCAGAAAGTCCATCCAGGCTTCCATTTGCCTCATAGTAGGACACAACATCTTCTGTAAAAATACGCAGGGCTTCTTCTTCTACAAATCGATCAAACGATTGCCTTGTGGAATCTCTCACCAACACAGCAACAATCAATGCCTGTACGAGGCAAACGACGACGAATGCTAGAATGACTTTCAGAGTAAGAGAACGCACAATAAACCTGTCTGCTCTATGTTGTTGATCTAAAGGGAAGATAATCGAATCATTGTATATTTTCTGTTTGCAGAAGGCGCTACGCTTTCTGATTGCTCTCCGCTTCGTTTTTCAAGTGTTTAATATCTGCAATCAATTGTGTTACAGAAGCAGTGTTCATACCGTTATAAACACCACGTATGTGACGGTTATGATCGATCAAAAAGAAGCTCTCTGTATGCAAAAAAGCTTGTCCTCTAAGATCTACTTGTTCTTCTAAGCCCAGGTCTTCTTCTGCAAAATAGAAATTCTTCCCCAGGTCGTAAATGTGATCCCGTGTTCCTGTAGCCAGGTACCACTTCGATGAAAGTGCCTTCGTTTTTTCAGCAAAAGCAAGCAGTGCGTCTACACTGTCTTTTTCTGGCGTAACGGAATGAGAAAGGAGCACGACATCCTTATCATATTCAAAGGCCTCCTGCAGACGCGCCATATTCCCCATCGTCATCGGGCAGATACCAGGACAAGAGGTAAAGAAAAAGTTCGCTACGTACAGTTTTCCTTCAAAAGTAGCTTCCGTGATTGTTTGCCCCTCTTGATCCATCAGCGTGAACGCAGGAATCTTATGGAACCCAGCCGGTACCTCTGAATGGGAATTAAACCAATTAGGAGTAAAACTTGCTTCGCTGTAATAGGGTAATGTGTTCTCATCATAGGTATCCGATTTGCTGCAACCAATAAGCAGCATCAACGCGCCTACACTACAGATCAAACACAATCGATGGATGCAATTTTGTATTGTCTTCATGAGATTTATTGAATACTAAGTTTGATGGTTTCCCCATCGAGGTCATAACACAAATTCGCCCGCTTTAGTCCGTATATCCGCCCATCAATCGCTTCATAGTTTGCGTACAGTTTCCCATTTTCGCGCCAGGCACGTTGTAGTCCTGCTTCCTGTCCATTATCAAGATGCAATTCTTTGAACAAGGCACCGCTTTCGTACCATTGGCGCTGAATGCCATGAGGCACTCCGGTGATGTAGTTGGACTCTGAACGTAGCGTCCCATTTTGCCACCATGTTTGCACCACACCATGGCGCCGATTCTGTATATATTGCCCCTTGAAGCTTTTTTGCCCAGAGGGATACCACCGTTCAATACCCCCCTCTCTCTTCCCGTCAACATATTCCGTTACTTCAGCAAGATGGCCATTTCCAAAGTAGTTCACCGCACGGCCAGTGAAGGGTGTATCTTCGTAATACATTCTCCCTTCACTGGCAACGAGTGTGAGACTGTCGCTTTGAATCTGCTCGGTTGAATAATCTGCAACAACTATCGTAGTCTCACTATTTCCAGAGAGCAGATTCAGAGTTAACAGTATGCGAATAGCTAGTAGTACACCGAGCAAAGTCAGCAAGATAAAAAGGCTAGTTAATCGCATTGGGAGTCCCTTGATAGTCGCCTGGAAATAGAATGTAATACTGGTTCAAGTACGGCGTATTCTGAATATGATAGTGGTATTCGCCTTCACTATTATGCGGCGTTGGTCCAAAATGGCCTCCCGACTCGTCTAAATCGGAAGGGTACGAACCATCCGGCTCTCTTCGTCCGTAGAGGAAAAACCCATCAGCCATTACGCCTATCAAATTGGAGTCATCTTCCGACCATGCAATGGGCTCCAGGTGGTAATGATAGCTCTGAGGACCTGTATGAGCACCATTATAGTCTAGAGATACAACCGCATTATCGAGCGGTACATTAGGGCCTTCCTGGTCATTGTAAATCATGGCGCCACTTACAGCAATTCCAATGGGTCCAAGGCCAGTAGAAGAAGTCGTAGACGCTTGTTCAGGGGTAGCAGGAATGATCAATGAATAAGAGCCGTTAAAGTCATCAATATTACCCGGCGCCATTTGGTCGTAGGAAGTCGCTGTTGGCGCAACAAAGAAAGGGTGGTCTTCGGCTGCAGCTGGCGTCGTATGTTCGCCCATAGGCCCATTGATGGTCCTTTCGTTCGTACTTGACCAATAGGGAGACGTATGATTGGGCATCCCATTACTTTCAATGAGTACCTGGTCTCCATCTAGCATGACGGTTACATTGTCAGCGTCAAAATCGGCGAAGGCAGCAGCAAGATCAGCGGTTGGCTCTTCCTCTTCAGGATCGGTGTTGGTTGAGTCACACGCTAGAACCCAAAAGAGTGCAGCAAACAGAAGCGCGCTATATTTTAGAATAGACATAATGATGTAGGTTTGAGTTATTAATTCTTGTTTCTCAAAACCTACGGTCGAAATGTTCAGACATTGTTAAGGTGATTTCTAAGAAAAAACACCTTGATTCAGATTGTTCAATCGAGTGCTATTAATTACCCGTAGTAAAGCAGGAAAGAACGTGTTTTGAAAAGTAGGGCTTTTGGTTTACCCAGAAGATATAGTCCACTTTTAAAAAGTCCTCAGCGAATGCATGAAGCATAGGAACAAGGTTGGTACTGGCAGTCCCCCCTTTGTCATTGTGCTCGTCGTAATCAGTGTCGGCTCCAGTTTTGCCAACGTAGTTACCATCCTGAATAGCAATGCCTAAGGGGACGGAGTATTCCTCTTCATGCATCATTCTAAGAGGATGATTGAGCTGTGCCTTTCTTGTCACCATCAAGTCGGGAGCACCTAACCCAACACCTATTTCTTCGCCATACTCGTAGAGGCCGCGGAGGTATCCTTTATCCTCCCAGGGAAGCCATTCACCAGGGACAAAATTGGCATAGAGCATGGTTGTTGACGAGGGAAATGCTTTCTTAAGCGCCAACATATTTTCTTTTAATCCTTTCACGTAGGATTCCTCAGAAAAGGTAGGATCCTCCTCTTCGTTAATTTCAATTGCCGTCTCTTGGAGGTTTATCCCTTCAATTTTACCATCAAACGCTTCCCCAAATGCATGCAGAAAAAGAGCAAATCGCTCCCGAACCTTTTTATTCCATCTTTTTGCAACCCAGCCGCCGGCTCCTCCTCCTTCATAGAATTGCTCAACCACTCCCCCATCATACTCATCTGAAAGCAGGTAATTGGGGACTGCTTTATTCTTTGGGTAAAACGTGACGTCTTGCAGTTGCACGAAAAGCTTCTTGCCATGCTTGTTTAGATAGGCATAGTCCTGTTCAACAATCGAAAAATCGTAGTGCCCTTTTCGCGGTTCAAGGTCTTTCCATGAATACATAATCTGGGCACCTTCAAACCGAGGATGCGACAATAAGAGGTGATTATGTATCGCTTTTCGATCCTTGGCAAAGTACACAAAATGTTGAATAGCATCGTTGGTGATTGGACAGGCCGCATCCTGGTACATTTTATACGCGTCCTTATACTTTTCGGCAGGATTATCCCAACTTTGCCCAACACTATTTTGATGTAAAGAGAAAGAGATTACAGCCAGAATTGATAAGAATTTGATCGTGGTTTTCATTCTTTTTCGAAAATAATAAAATTCCTTTTAGGGAATTCTCGACTTCTTACGTCATGGTTTACAGGACCCCAAAAAAGTACGGTCCAGCAATACCATCAACAAAACCATAATGTAAAAAGAACCATAAAAATGAAAACGACTACTTTTATTCAATATGTATCTCGCGCAACGTATGCTCTCGTCTTCACTGCTTTTATTGCCTTCAGTGGATGCGACTCTCTGGCCATCGAAGAAAACAGTCTCGTAGAAGAAAGCCAGGCCAATATAAAGCGAACAACTGTTGGTACCGTATACACTTTTTCTGACATGAGTGAAGTCGGTACTTCAAAGTTACGCCGAAACAATGTAGCTATCGCAACCGAGTTTAGCACATCACAGCTAACAGAAAATGACACCTATACACTATGGTGGGTTGTATTTGATCAACCTGAATACTGTTCAGCTCCTGGATGTGGAGAAGATGATGTACGCCAGGCCATCTCAGGAGGACCAAATCCTGCGGAAGTATCCATGATTGGTGCAGCCGGAGGAAGTGTAGCAGGGGCTGACGGACGAGCTTATTACAAAAGTACGCTAAAGCAATACGATACAAGCCTCGCTGCTTTTGGAGACGGATTGGATAATCCTCTAACTGCTGAGATCCACTATGTACTCCGCACACACGGGCCAGCCATCCCAGGTATGATTGAGGAGCAAACGACCACAGCTCTAGGCGGCTGCTTGCCTGGCCAACCTAACGAAGGCATGTGCGAAGACATCCAGTTTGCCGTTCATATTTCTCCTATCGTTCCTTAACACATGCTATCAAAAAAACTCAAAAAGAACAGGGTTGGCAGATCTCAGAATCTGCCAACCCTGTTCATTTTTCGAGTGTATTGCTTCGGAAATAGAATCTTTTGACACCATCAATTAAAACCGATCGAGTATTCTGTTTGTTTGATTTTCTGGGCCTGTTTGATCGCCTGAGTCACCGCCAAATAACCAGTCAAGAATCGATTGAAACATACTAGTACCTCGTATTTCGAAAGTTTGGATCTTCTTGAAGAATGTGTCCAGGTGGGGTAATGCGGTACTTTTTGTTTTGGTAGTACTTCCTCTTCTAACAACAGCTATGCCAACCCTTAATCACTACATTTTGGCCACATCGAGTCATTTCGTAGGTAAAAAACGAAACCCATAGAGTAGAATTTACCCACAAGGCAGTCATCTATTTTAGGAATACCTTACCCTCATAATTTCAAGAATAGCCGCCGCCGGTACATCACGTAGGCTATGGCAAAGATGAACAGCGTATATACCGTCGCCCACAATAGAGACGCAAACTCACCGGCTATGCCGGTATTTAACATCGAAGACATAAACCCATCTCTTACCGGAAAAGAAAGCCGCGCAAAAAGTCCATGCAACACATAAGCAGTAATGGCATTGGCCCCAAATACTTTGCCCACAAAAAAAAGTGGATTACTATTCCCTTTCTTCTTGAGATCCACAAACCAATACAGCGCAGCAAAGGTCAATGTGCTCAATCCCGCTGTGTAAAGCACAAAAGAACTCGACCAGAGGTTTTTATTAAACGGAAAGAACCAATTCCACACACTACCGGCAACAAACAAACAAAAACCGTAAATGAACAGGTTATTCGCCTTCTTCTCTTTCCCGTCTTCATTAAGAATCATGTGCCCAGCAAGCATTCCTGCAATGCCACTGCCTATAGCTGGCAACGTGCTGAGTAGCCCTTCGGGGTCCCAGGTCTTTTCATAGATGCGACCAGGTATAAACACCCTGTCCAACCAGGCTTGTAAATTAACCCCAGGCTCAAGGTTGCCCGCTATATATGATCCGGATAATGCTTCTATTCCCTCGACAGATACCATCCCGCTACTTCTCAGGACCTCACCGCTTGCTAAAGCCGCTTCAACCACTGGATCTATAGGAACGGGCACCAACGTCATGAGCAGCCAATACCCCACAAGCAATAGGCTCCCAATGATGGCTTGCGTCTTCCAGGTAGTTCTTAAAAAAAGAAATGCACAAATCAGAAAAACAACAGCGATCCGCTGAAGTACGCCAGGAAGGCGAAAATTGGGCAACGAAAAGGAGGGGTTGAGAGCAATAAACAACACAACAGCTGCAAGCATGACACCGCCTAAGACAAGCTTTTTTTGCCGCGTTCCTCCCTTTTCGAGGGGCTGTTGGATTTCAGTCAACCCATAAAGAAGCAGAACACCTACCAGAAGTTGAGCCAGCTTAAAACCCAATGTCGTTGATGAAACAGCAAGGAATAAACCAAAGCCGAAAATCATCAGGGACCGGATTATTGTCTTATTCATCAACTGGTGGCTATCTGCATCCTCCTGCCGCCGCCGGGTAAAGGCTAGAACAACAGAAATACCAACAATGAACAGAAAGAAGGGGAATACGAAATCTGTAGGGGTAATACCATGCCACGGTGCATGCCGGAGCGGTGGATACACGTAGTCCCACGACCCAGGGTCATTGACAACAATCATCCCCGCAATGGTCAATCCACGAAGAATATCGAGGGATATAAGACGTTTAGATAATTCCATTCAATTAATTGAACATAGTGATTTTCCTGTATTTAGAAGTTCGCATCCATCCAACTGCTAATTTTCTGATTAGCAGCTTTCATTAGAGTAACGTTCTCTTGATCAGGGTTTTCGAACTCATCCAGCAGGCCATACCGCCTGGCTTTATTTCTTTGATAAGCACCACATAGATGCATACCAATGCAGCCAGGATTCTGAAATAATTGGTCCACGGTATCGGCATACCACTCGCCGTTATTACGTGTGAACTCTCCTGGCTCGGTCTGCCACTTCATTTTAGCAGCATCAGCAAGCAAAACCGGCTTCCCGGTTTCTTTGTGCCAATAATCAAGATGAACTACCGGATCTCGAAAATCTTGAAAGGACAATATATCTACATAGGGTAAAGCCGCTTTCACTACTTCCATTGAAATTGGTGCATTTGCTTCATAACGGTCACCAAATATCAAGTGGTTTTTGTCATAGAGACGGATGGCATCGTGGGTGGTTTTATAGTAGCGTTCTGCTAAATCGAAAAGCTCTTTTCGCCCAGACTCACTTTTCAGTCGTTCAGGATCAAAAATGGGCCCTCTCCACTCGTTGTGTGGACGATTGTGTATCCAGGTAGGGCAGTCACTATAAAAATACCCAATTAGGTTTGGGTCTTCACTCAGTTCAGCACAATGCGAACGCGCAACATATTCGCACCACTCTTCCCATTCAGAACTGAAGAAATCAAAATGGCGGGTATGCTGCTCCCACTGGTGAGATTCTGTAAACGGGAGCATATGGCAATAGGGCATACCTAGAGCGTTGTATTCTTCGAACGTAAATGATCGCGAATGCCTCCACTGTCGCACCGTCACTTCCTGCTCCCAGCCTATCGTATTAAATCCCCATTCTTGTAGGTTCTTAGCTACAGACTCTTTAAGCCAGGTGGTTGTACTTCCTTTATACTTATCCCGCCAGATATGGATGTTTTCAGGATACCTGAGGCTGGCTGGGTCGATATGGTTTAGCCCCAATGAAAAAAATGGTTTATCTTCTGGAGTGATTAACCACCAATGGTCATTTCGATTACCGATCGTAAAATAGCCTGTTGAACGATTGCGAGTAGTTAGCTGACGTTGTAGAGGCCACCCCAGAGCCATCGCGCCAAAAGAGCCCGTCGCACGCACAAAGGACCGTCGATTCATACGTCTATTGGATATCATTGTCTTGTCCCGCGATAGGGTGATTGTGCTAATGATTTAGTTAAGGTAAATCCTCCATCAACAGGCAATACAACTCCTGTTATATATTCTGCCATTGGAGATGCAAGAAAACAGCAAGCTTGCCCAACTGATTTTGTGGATCCAACTTTTCCTAGAGGAATATCCGTGGGTTCTTTCATTCTCCCTTCTACTCCTAATAGCGGTTCAGCCCACGAATTCTCAAGCCAACCAGCAGCTACCACATTGACTCGGATGCCATATTGTGCGAGATCAACGGCTGCCATCGTCGCAATTACCTCCAGGGAAGCCAGCGAGGAGCCAACCAGGTTGGTTTCAACTGTAGGCATTTTGCTAACAACAGACGAAAGAAACAAAATGACCCCGCCCTCTCCTTGTTCAATAAGCCGCTTTGCTGCCGATTGTGCTGAATAAATTGCGTGTTCAAAGTTTATTCGATATGCGTTTTCAATGTCTGAAGCGTTTGAATCAAGAAAAGAGCGATGCTGAAACCATCCTGGACTGATTACTACAGTCTGGAATGTATAATTGGCAAGGGTCGAAGCTAATTCAATAGGGTCGTATAATGACGTTTCTAAATATGTACCGTCCGGATACAGCCTGAGCAAATTGGGATCTGACGTAGAATTATAAACAACTAGAATTTCTGCTCCTGCTTCTTTAAAAACTGCAGCGACGCCGGCAGCCAGATCACTTAGCTCCCCAATCATTAAAACGGTTTGATCAGACAAATCGAACATGGCGCTCAGTTAATAACTGTACTTGCTGATACTGAGTCCTCCATCAATGGGCAAGTAGGCTCCCGTTGTATAAGCAGCCTCCTTAGATATAAAGTAGGCAACGGCACTCGCCATCTCCTCTGTAGTGCCAGCACGCCTCAAAGGAATGGCTTCTTTTTGGCTTTGAATCGAAGCTTCCGTTTGTAATTCAGGGGATGTATCGTTCATCTGGGTTTGCACCCAACCAGGACCAATATGATTGACTGTTATATTGTAGGGTGCTAATTCAAGAGCCAAAGAACCGACAAAAATATGCATGGCGTGCTTGGTGGCGCCATAGACTGGTGTAATAGGAAAATGGAAATAAGTTTGAACAGATGACGTCACTACGATGCGCCCCCCTTCCCCACGTTTGATCATTTGTTCTGCAGCCGCCTTACAGACCAGCATGTTGCCTTTTACATTAATGTCCACAAGAGCACGCAATGTAGCCGGCTTTATGTCCAGGAACGACTCCCATCGAATCATCCCAGCATTACTGCATACTATGTCAAGCCGGCCGAAGGCCCGTATACACGCATCTATCATCTGTTCGACTTGAGCGGGTTCGGTCAAGTCTGAAGGGGCCATAACCGAATTCGCCCCCATTGCGTTCAATTGGCCAACCCGTTCTTCCAGTTCATTACGCCTCGCAGGAATATCATTAATTACTATAGCTGCCCCATCAGATGCCAGTTCACGTGCAATGCCCCATCCAATGCTGCGTTCACTTGCAGCACCAGTGACAAGGGCCACTTTATTTTTCAGGCGCATAAGATTCCTCGGTTTGTAACCGAACGTACGTAATTGTAGATTAATCAACAAGATATTGATACCAGCCTTACATCATTCAAGGCACCAACGCCCCACCAATTTCATGAAGAACCTGTTCTTAATGTTGCTGATCTTCCTCTTGGCGTCCTGTACTGCTGAGAAGGGTCAAAAATCGATCTCCATCTCCGTTCTTGATTCTCAGAAAGCGGAATTGAGTTATGCACTTTCAAAGCTGGAAGCAAGACTAACTCAACAAGGGATGTCACTCAATTATGTTAACGATGAGAATGCAGACCTCGTGGTTCAACGTACTACTGAGCCGATGAGCCATGATGGCGAAGTCAACGATGGGTTCAACCTTGTAAAATCAAAGGGTAAATTCGCTCTGTCTGCCTCTCACACGAGGGGATTAATCTATGGATTATTACACATATCTCAATCCATTGAACAGGGGCACACCTGGGATGAAATCAATGAAAAATCTGTCTCATCCCATTATCCTTTTCGAGCCATTAAATTCAACCTTCCCTGGTACTCATATCGAAGCGGGGAAAATCTATCCTTGCACTATGAAACTGCCCGGGACCTGCCCTTCTGGGAGTCCTTCCTGAATATGATGGTGGAGAATAAGTTCAATACCCTAACGTTATGGAACCTCCACCCCTACATGTTCATGGTTCAATCCACTTCTTTTCCCGAGTCCTCCCCCTTCACTGACGAAGAAATGGCGGACTGGAAATCATTTTGGCAGTCCCTGTTCAAAATGGCAAAAGACAGGGGCATCGACACGTATATGGTTAATTGGAATATCTTCGTCTCGGATGAATTCTCAAAAGCTTACAATATTGCAGATTACTCAAAAAGTAGCGGCTTTTGGGGCGATGGGGAAAGCAACGAACTCATTGAGCAATACACCCGAGAAATGGTTACTAAGACCATCGATGAATACCCAAACCTGACTGGCATTGGATTGACCCTGGGGGAACGAATGGGTGGAATGACCTCTGAGGAACGAAGAAACTGGATTGATCGCACTATCATTGCCGGTCTCAAATCAGCAAATAGAAAAGCACGGCTTATCTATAGAGCCCCCCTTTCTGCTGGGACAACAAGCCATGGCACCGTTAGCGTATCTACCGAGAGGCTAACTCGAAATACTATTGAAACCATGGGCCTCGACGAAAACGTGTGGATCGAGTTTAAGTTTAACTGGTCGCATGCCCATTCAGCGCCTAAGGTACAAATCGTGCATGGAGGCATGCTTACGGATACATACTGGGAGCCTCTCTCCGATAAGTACAAAGGAGTCTGGACAATGCGAAATGAAGATTTTTTTGTAATGCGATGGGCCCAACCTGATTTTATTAGGGCATTCATAAAACACAACAGCCAGCCCTATATAGGAGGTGCCATCATTGGGTCTGAAACGTATATCCCTGCCAAAGATTACATCACAAAAGAGGAGCATCGAACATGGGACTATGCCTTTGAAAGACAATGGTTGTTCTACAAAGTCTGGGGTAACTTGCTATATGACAATGACCTGCCAGACGAATACTTTGCCGAGTCTCTAGCACGAAAGTTCGACCTTGATGATGGCTCAGACTTGCTTAAAGCCTGGAAACTGAGTTCAATGAACGCCAATCGGTTTGCTTCGTTTTTTCGGGGCACGTGGGATGCGACTCTTTACACGGAGGGTTTCACCAGTATTGGGGGCAAGTTTATAGACCTAAATCAACTTATTGCTCACCCCGTTCTAGACTCATCCTTTGTAAACATCAAGGAGTACGTGGATGGTAAATTTGACACGGATCAAATAACCCCATTGCAATTGGCTGACCTTACTGAGCAAGAAAGCCAATCTGCACTTAGCATCGTGGCAGAAATAGAGCAGAGTGATGCATCGAATGAACTAATGATTGAGCTTACAGACATCAAGTTCTGGGCTGAATATGGCCTTTACTACGCAGAGAAGATTCGAGGAGGTGTAGGCCTACAATCATTCCGAACAAATGGCACGAGCGAAGATCAGGAGGCTTCCATAGAAGCCTTAGAAAATGCATTGGACCATTGGAATACAATGGTGGTCCTAGCTGAGAGGTACAATCGCCCTGTCATCCCCTATCAATTCGACCAAAGCTTTTCCTGGCGCAAGAATATTCCGCAAGCAGAATATGACATTACCATTGCCAGGGAAAACATTGTCTCTGATAAACAGATAGATTTGAGGTAATCATTATAGAATGCAGACACCAGGGTTATATTCAAGCAATCCTTTACAACCCGTGCAGGTTCTACAAGCCATTCGTGTTTCGGAGTAAACTCTAGATAAATATGATCATCACTCTCACCAATCTCTGTAGTAAGCACATCTGCTATTAAAGCACTGTACTTTACCCCCATTTCAAGGGCCTCATAGAGGGTTGGACTACTCTGCATGATCATGGACGTCGTCCTCAAAGCGGTTGCACCAAATGCGGCCCCCATATGCAGGCCTACGTCATCGTCATCAACAATGTCCATTGCTCTTTCCCAAATCGCGCTCATCTTTCCCGACGGGATCCGGATGTCTTCCCGATTCAAGTATTGAGCACTCAATCCAAGAAGCTCATACAACCTATGTACATCGTGCCCCTGGTTACGAACATATTCAATTAGATTGCAGGCAAATTTGGAAGAGAATCTTGCGCTCACAGTTAAACAGGTCTAATACTGCCCCCAGGCTATCAGTTCAATTTGGATATGAATGTTGATTTATGCTAAATATACAACGCAAAACTTATTTCAATCCGATCAACTAAAAATAGCAATGCATCTTCGTTTTTGTTTTACCTAGAATCATGAGAACCGAACCATTTAGTGATAATAAATGAAATACCATCGGCGCAGTACGTCTATATATCTGCTAGCTCTTCTTTCTTTTGTGCTCTTTGGTTCATGTGACAAAAGATTTAACTCCCATGTGTCTGTAGAAGATAATACGATACTCATCACAGACATAACGATCATCAGTACATCTGACAATGCAGCACTACCACCAAAAGACATTTTGATTACTGGCAATGAAATCACAGAAATAGCTGAGCCAGGAAGCATCTCTAAAGCCGGAATAGACACACTTATTCCCGGAGAAGGCCTATTCATCATTCCAGGACTCATTGATGTCCATGCACACATAGGCAACGGTGGAATTGGACACCAAACTCCCAAAGATAGAGAAGAAGCGATGTCTCAATTTGTACACTATGGAGTGACCTCTATCTTCGTCCCCGGCGGAGGTGGCGGCAACGATCACAACCTCAGAAACTGGAAAACCCGATGCAATACGGATGAACTTCTATGCCCGGATGTTTACGGTTCGGGCGCGCTAATCACCGCCCCGGGCAGCCACCCGATAGCGACCATCTGGAATATTACTGGAGAGATTGATGAAGACGTATTATACCAACGAGGTGCTGTGACCATTGATACCAATACACACATAGACTCGCTCATTCAGAGCAAAGTTGATCTAGGTGTTGATGGCATTAAGATCATCATCGAAGACTGGGCAGGTGAGGTGCCTCGCCTGTCTAATGCACTTATTAATCGTGTAGTTCAAGCTT
>JAHQVL010000135.1 GCA_019634345.1 Rhodothermaceae bacterium | reverse complement strand
CCCCTTAGCCCATGAATCGCCGACACTTCTTCCAAACCATCACCGCTGGCTCCATCGGCTCGTTTCTCGCGCCTCTTCCTGCATTGGCTTCTTCTGAGGAGCGGCTGGTTATTCTTCACACCAACGACACCCACTCCCGCATTGACCCGTTCCCAGCCACCGACGGCCGATTTGCCGGACTGGGCGGCGCAGCCCGAAGAGCAACGTTGATCAAGAAAATTCGCAAGGAAAACCCCAATGTTCTGCTGCTCGACAGCGGTGATATCTTCCAGGGAACGCCGTATTTCAACTATTTCAAGGGCGAAGTGGAGTTCAAAACAATGTCGGCCATGCAGTACGACTACGCTACGTTGGGCAATCATGATTTTGACAACGGGGTAGACGGATTAGTCTCTATGCTGCCTCACGCTACCTTTGACTTTGTCTCTTCAAACTTAAAAATCACGAACCCCTCCCTTAAACCGCATGTGAAGCCGTATGTAACCAAAAGGATGGGGTCAGTGAAGGTCGGCATCTTCGGGCTGGGCATCGATTTTCAAGGGCTCGTGTTACCTTCTTTGCACGAGGGCGTCGTGTATACCGATCCCGTTATAGAAGCCCGATCGATGGTAGACACGCTGCGAAATGAGGGGTGTGACTTTGTGATTTGCCTGTCTCACCTGGGCTACAGATACCGGGGTGACCGTGTCAGTGACACGGCTATTGCTCAAGAAGTAAAGGGCATCGACCTCATTCTAGGTGGGCATACCCATTCATTTATTGACGAACCGGACGTCTATCACCATCAAGATGCATCTACCATCGTAAACCAGGTAGGGTTTGCGGGTATCCGGCTGGGACGAATAGATATCGTTTTCAACAACGAAGGCAGCAAACAGCGGTGGTTCATCAGCGACTACCAGATTGACCGCCGGCTTGATATCGCTTAATACTTGAGTTATTTAGACACCACCTGGCCGTTTGGGAGAATCCGCTCGTTCGGCCCCGGTGGGGATGTAGGGAAGTTTGAAATGGTTACATTCGGATCTCTATCCCGCGGCACATAGTGCGTGTGGTCCCCATGAGAGATCTCCATATATCCTTTTTCTCCATACGGATCCAGGATAGGTTGCATCAATATCAATACAAGTGCTGCAAAAAAGACCAATACAAGCCACCTCCGTACAGTAAATGGACCGATCTTTTTTGGAGGGGTAGGGATTTCTTCCTCTTCTGTGGTCATAATGGGTAAATAAGGTTTATGCGCTTAATTTAGCTCTTTTGTTCTTCAAGTTCATTACTTTCGACCCGTTCATCGGATACACAATGATCGCAGTGTCCGGTTCCGCATCCTGTTGATTCTTGGTGATGATGAGCGTGGTCATGATCGTGGTCATGATCATGCGAATGACCGGAACCAAAGCGGAAATTCGAGGTCACTTCTCCCACAAATCCACGCGCTCCTCGACGAACAAGTGATACAAGAAATAGCACCAGAAGAAGCCCCAAAGCAGCTTGTTTCCACACTCCATGTTCTTCATCTCCTATATCTACCGCTGAAAGCAAGTCAATGTAGGGTATCATAAGGTTTACCAGGTACCCTAAAAATACGGCGATTAGCGTAGTAAGTACAGCAAAAACGATGGCGGTACGTTTATTATGCACCTGGGTCAAAATTCCGTAGGTGCTGATATTGGTAGCCGGTCCTGTGAGCAAAAACGCAAGCGCAGCTCCAGGCGAAACGCTATTTATCAGCAGAATAGCAACAATAGGCGTTGCACCAGAAGCACATACATAAATAGGAAGCCCCAAGAGAGCAAAGAGCAACACTTCCAAGTAGGTAGGTACTCCAGCAAGCCAGCCGGCTCGTAGAATTGGATCAGCGAGCGCAGCTACCAACAGTCCAACCAGGATCCACGGGGCCGTATCATCAACAAGGGGCCCAAATCCGTGACGAAGCCCTCGTTTAGCGCGCTCCATGAGAGGTTTGGCTGAGTTATCCGCTTTAATCGTGCCTACAGCCGCACGTTCTGGACTGGTTCGTTCTACCATTAACCCGACTCCCAGTCCGACAGTCAGCGCTATCACGCCTGCTGCAACCAGTCGAATGATGGTCATATCCGCCCCCAGCAAGGGGATGGAAATAAGCAACGCATCCAATCCCAATTCCGGCGTTGCAATCAAAAAAGCCATCGCTGCCGTTGGAGGTGCACCACGTTGAATCAGTGATTGATACAGGGGCAATACACCACATGTACAGATGGGCAGTGGCAGGCCTACAGCAACGCCTTTCACTGACCGAGACAGCGGCGGTCCTTTTTTCATCCATTGAATGGACGTAGAGGGGAGCAAGCTATACACCAGGCCGCCGAATAAATAAGCCAGCAGCAGTGCGGGAGCGCTCTCCATGGCCAGGTCGAAGAAGATGTGCCCTAAATCACCATAAAACTCGTCAAAATGAGCGTGCTGCCCCTCGACGCCCGCATGCAGTACAACGATCAAGACCAGTACTCCCAGGCCAATGAGGTTGCCAATTCCTTCCCCATACTTAAACACCTGGGCCGGCAGCTTCTGCATTTTTTCCTTGTGGTACTCATGCGGACGATGAATGACAACATGCATTATGGATCCTGCTGCAAGGGCTTGAAAGAGAATCATGGCCTCTCCTCCACTCCAATGGCCCGACGCCATTTCATAGGTAAATCCACCCACCGTTCCAAGCGCAAGGATGCCAAGAATCATGATGGCTTTCCCTCGGCCCAGCCGCGGCGCAAACAACATCCAGATTGTAAGCCCCACCGGGACCCTATGCAGAACGACTCCTAAACCCAGTAAGCTTTCACTAGCGAGTAGACTCTCTGACACCTCGCACAATATAACGCCATCCACAAAGGCGTGGATCACAAGCCCAATGATGGCTATGCACAACGCGACCCAATGAATCTGTTTTGCAATGCGATGAAACTGGTGCTCCAATATGGTGGGCCCCATAAATCCGACTCCCAGCAGGACCATTCCAAGAACCGCATGGTGAGCAAGAATTTCAGGAAGTACTTCCAGCAATACAATCCCCGATATCACAACAACTACGAATCCATCCAACAACCTGTACCAGTGGGAGCGATATCGAATAAATTGAAATAATAGAGGCCCAAGAACCAGGCCCAGGAGGCTTGCAGAAAGCATTAATGTCTTCATCGTAGCACTAACGCTCAACCCCTAAAAATGATTTTATCCTCTAAAGGAAATGGCGAAGGAATACCACTTTCATCGCATTCTATACGGATCAAATAGTATCTCCAGGGGTAGTTTTGCATTATGATTCTCATGTTCGTCCAATAGATTTGTCTATATCAGAATGAAGATGCTGAGCGAGTCTGCTCAAGATTACCTTAAGGCTATCTATAAGCTACAGGAACATGGTGTAGTATCGACGAGCGATCTTGCAAAAGCCAAGGAAGTCTCCTCGGCGTCGGTTACGAACATGATCAAACGGCTCAACCAGATGGGATTGGTTGAATACGAGTCCTACAGAGGCGTCACCCTAACTGACGCCGGCAGCAAGATTGCCCTGGAAATCATCCGGCACCACCGTCTGCTGGAGCTGTACCTGAAAGAGGTGATGGGATACTCGTGGGGAGATATGCACAACGAAGCCGAACGGCTCGAACATCATATCTCGGAGGAATTTGAAAACAGGATGGACGAGATGCTGGGGTACCCAACCCATGACCCTCATGGAGACCCTATTCCTACCCGAGATGGTTTTGTAGAGGACACCATTCGAGATCCCCTTTGCCACGGAGAAATAGGCACTCGATTTAAGGTACAGCGGGTATCTGACGAAAATCCTGATCTGCTTCATTACCTGGAGGATATGGGGCTCCTTCCCGGCGCAGAGGTTACGATCATCGACAAAGCCCCTTTTGATGGGCCTCTCATCGTGAATGTCGATGAAACAGAGAAAACCATTGGGTTTTCAGTCGCTCAGAACGTGTTTATTGTACCCATGGAAGCGGTGTAACTTCTATTTGACCAAAACAACCTTTTCCGTTCTGGCAAACTGCTCTCCTTGAATCCGAATCAAATACACCCCGGCCGGTAGGGCGTTGCGATTAAGTTGAAGCAGCTCGTCTTGCCCTGAAACCAGGTACCCGTCATACAACTGTTCTACTTCGCGTCCTTGAATGTCATACACGACAATAGAAACCTGTTGTGAATGATCCACGCCTACTTTTATGTATCCCGCGTTCAGCATCGGGTTAGGGTATACAGAGATGGCATGCTCGGACCGAACGATTTCGGCTTCCTCATCTGCATCTAGGACCGTAGGGACTATACTCAGGTTCTCAAACCACACAACGCGATTATCGTCTTGGGACGCTGCAATTACATCCGGATCACCGTCATTATCTAGATCAGCAGCAATCACGGCTCGCGCGCCCAGTAAGGTATTCGATATAGTCTGTTGCGGGCCAAACCGGCCTTTATCCAGATTCTCGTACCAGGCAATCCTGTTGTCATCTCTCGAAGCCGACAGCACATCGGGATCTCCATCGCCATCAAAATCCGTTGCAAATACGGAAAAGGCTCGATCTGCCTCAAGCGTTACGATCTTGCTCTGCCCAAAGGCACCGTTGCCATCCAGGTTTTCATACCACGCGATCTTATCGTCGCCCCCCGACGCAGAAAGCAGGTCGATATCTCCATCCATATCAATATCAATAGCATGGACGGCAGTGGCTATTTCCGCATTGTCTGTAACTACAGCCTGCCCGCCAAAAGTCCCGTCGCCCAGGTTCGGATACCAGGCAATCTTATCGTCAAAGCTGGAGGCAGACACAACGTCTATATCTCCGTCGTTGTCGATATCAACCGTTATAACGTCGGTAGCTCCTTTAGCGGCCTTGGTAATCTCTTGCAGCGGACCGAACAATCCCCTACCATCTAGATTTTCATACCAGGCAATCGTGTCGTCGTCAAAAGAAGCAGATACTACATCGATATCTCCATCCCCATCCAGGTCTGCGGCATGCACCGCGTAGGCATTATCCGCTGACGTCGTCACTTCGGTAAGCACGTCAAAGCTCCCTCGCCCATCAAAATTCTCGTACCATTTGATCGCATTGTCGACGCCAGACGCAGAGAGAATATCGAGGTCTCCATCCCCATCAATATCGGCGGCATGGACATCCCTTGCACCGTCTGCGGCCAACGACACGACTTCCTGATTCCTGATAACGCCATTCCGGTTTTCATACCAGGCGATTCTGTTATCCAGGAAGGATGCAGACATAAGATCGAGATCACCATCCCCATCTAAATCAGCCGCATGCACGTTGTGAGCCCAATACGCTTCGTTCGTACCGCTTGCAATCTCGTTAAAAGGAGCAAACTCAACACGCCCGCGCCCTGCAAAACTCTCATAGGCCGCTACGCTATTCTCAAAGGTCCCGACTACGTCGATATCGCCATCATTGTCAAAATTCCCTACCGCAATAGCACTTGCAAAAGGGGCCTCATCATCGATATGAAGGGCAGGTCCAAAATTCCCGAGCCCATCCAGATTAGGAAACCAGGCCAACGTAGAGTCATTGACCGAGGCGGAGAGCACATCTAAATCCCCATCCGCATCAAGGTCTGCGACATTCACATATAAGGCAAAATCCGTCGTGCTAGACAGGATCGTTTTCTGGGTAAATACGCCGGTCCCATCGTTTTTATACCAGGCAACCTCGTCATTCCCTGCTGATGCAGAGACCACATCATAATCGCCATCGTTGTCGATATCGGCAGCCATTATATCTTGTACAAAATCGGCATCGGCGGTAATCACAACACGGCGGACAAACGTCCCCATGCCGTCCATATTTTCAAACCAGGCAATGGTATCATCTTGCTCAGAAGCAGCGAGGACGTCTATATCGTCGTCCCCATCGATATCCGCCGCATACACATCGGTTGCGCTTAGGCTGGTGGATGAGATGATACGTTGCGGCCCAAATGTACCGGGTGAGAGTTGTGCATACCAGGCAATCTTATTATCGTCCCTCGAAGCGGACAAAACATCCAGATCGCCATCGCCATCGATATCAGCAGCATATACAGAGACGGCCACAAAAAGCGTATCGTTGATGATGCGCCGGCTTTCGAACGTTCCATCTCCCTTGTTTGGATGCCAGGACACGGCATTGTCGTTCATGGATGCGGACAGTACATCTACATACCCATCGCCATCCAAATCAACACAATAAATAGATCGAACCGATTGGGTTTCAGAGGAAACCAGGCGTTTGAACCCAAAATTCCCAAAGCCATCGGTATTTTCATACCATGAAATTCGACTATCAGCCAATGATGCTACGACAAGGTCGAGGTCGTCATCGTTATCCATATCAGCAAGTTGGGCATCAATGGCCTGAGGCGATTGACCGTTGATTACTCTTCGAGAATCAAATTGGCCGTAGGAAGGAGTGACCGTTACTACAAAGAGGAGCAAAAAGAGCCAAGAAGGGCTCGGCAGCCAGATAGAAATCCGTCGCATATATATAAGGAGACTAGATACTTTGATTACAAAGTACAGATAAGAGCAGAAAACGCAGAGAAGAAAGTACTGCTGAAGTGCAATAGAGAACTCACACCAAAAGCGTATCACTGATACGCTTTTGGCGCAACCAATTTAAGAAAATGAACTGCTCAAAGCGTGGCTTATAGTACGCGGTCGACAAACTCCCGGTTCTTCACCTCTACTTTTACGTTCATCAATTCAAGAATGCCACGGGCCACATGATCGGAGAAACGCCGAAAGGCTTCTTCACCTTTTTCAGCCGTTGCACGTGTTGGATTACCAATCACACCGCTTTCAATAAACTCGTGATGGTCCATAGGGAATGTGAAGTACTTATAGCCGTCAAATTCAACGTCCGGCATGCCGTCTTTTTTCTCGAACGACTTGGGAAGGAATTCAGGGATGTGGCACTTTGTAAATTCAGCGCGGTCCATTCGGACGATGTTAGGATCCCAGGCAAGGTCCTGCGACGTTTCGAGTTCACTGGCATGCCAGCCGGGGGTTTCTTCAGGTGGATTCTCGAGGAGGCCCTTCATTAACCCGACATAGTTTTCCATGTACGGTTTAACGAAACTGATCAATGCTCCCGTCTCGTAGCGCAGTTTACGGAGAATGGGATCAACCACCTTGATGTTGGAACCGTGTCCGTTGATAAAGATGATCCGGTTAAAGCCGTGATGAATAAGGCTTCGGGCCACATCATACATGATAGCAAGCAATGTAGAGCTCCGCACCGTGATCGTGCCTCTCCCCTGGTTGGGTTCATGCATATGCTGCGGGGAATACCCCATCCAGATTGGAGGAGTGCGCAACACACCAATCTTATGGCACACCCGGCGAGACACTTCCATCGCTGTAATGGTATCCGTCCAAAGCGGCAGGTGAGGCCCGTGCTGTTCTGTACTTGCAATAGGCACAAGCACAAGGTCTTTGTGCTTCAGGTATTCTTTAATATCAGTCACAGTAAGATCGGCCATCTGCCAAGAGATAAACTTACTGCGAAATTCTTCGTCTCCTGTCGTGATGGGGTCAACAGGGACCGGGGTGCGTCCGTCTAATTCGTGCATTGTTTTTTTGGTTTCAGGTTTCAGGTTTCAGGTTGGTTTCTGGTTGGTTTCGCGTTTCAGTTCAACTAAGGAGAAACGAGAAACGTGAAACCAGAAACACAAGTAGACTTCAGTCTAATTGTTAACCAGGTCTAGGAATCGTTCTGCCACTAAAACCCCTAGCTTTGGGTCGTTAATGTGGTAGTCTTGGGTTTCTATCGGGATGTCAGGCCTTGCGGCGCCCAGGCCGGTACGGAGTGTTTCTAAAAACGCTGCGTCGGATTCGGGATTCCAGAAAACGCCGTCAGGTACGTTCGGGATAGAAAGTCCCTTGGTGGGAACGATGACCCTCATTGGGCCCGTGGTTTTTGACAGTTTTCGTGTAAATATGTGGCCTAGCTCGATCATTTCATCGTGGGAGGTACGTACCAGTGCATACTCCGGATTGTGGTCGTACACAGGGCGTCCTTTCAAGCTATCCGGGATAGCACCCGTGTGAAAGACCGAGAAGTCGATGCATCCAGGCAGGATGACCTGGGGTAGCCCCAGCGGACCAATGCGTTCTAATCGATCCGGGCCGGCATCGTGAATGCCTCCAACCAGCGGATCGTAGACTTCATTGGTCGTATAATCAATAATCCCCACAAACTGACCAGACTCTGCCAATTCTTCCATAGCAGGGCCTCCCACGCCATTGGAATGGAAGATGACCGCTTCGTAGCCTTCCTGCTCGATGCGGTCCTTTAATGCCATCACGGCCTTGGTGGTATTGCCTAGCATCGTGACCGCCACATAGCGTTTGGACGGGTCAGGAGGAGCCAATTCATGTCCGTGCTCTGCAAGGCCCTTCATTGCCGCCGCGGCATTATCAAAGATCGTGCACGCTATTGGATTTAACCCCAGAATATCGACGACGGAGTGAATCACCATGATATCGCTGGTCCCAATAAGCGGATCGAAGTAGTGCTTCCCTGAGGCAATAGGAGATATCAGCACCTTCGGTACGCCCAGGGGCAAAATCATCATACAAGCAGCCCCTAACACGGCGCCCTCAGCGCCCCCCATCCCGATGATTCCGTCTAATTTGCCTTTCTTGTAGAGATCTAGAATAAGCAACTGGAGTGCATCTCTCATTCCCTCCACGGCCTTACCACGGGTGCCCGCTTGCTGTAAGGCTTCGATGGTCGTTCCTCCAAATCGCGCCACCTCTGCATGGTCTATATCCGGCACAATATCCAACGGCTCTCCCAAAATACCCGCATCGATAACGGTGGTGGTCAGTCCGAGATCATGCATGCGATCTCGCAGATACGCAAACTCAGGACCCTTTGTATCCAGGGTCCCAACGATAACAATATTCTTCGCCATGGGCTTAGAGAGTTTGTCGTTTATGGTTTGTTGTTTGTCGTTGGTTAACTGTTAAATGAACCATGAACGACAAACAACAAACAACAAACGTTATTTTATCAACGGCAGCAATTCATCTGCACATAACTCAACCAACCAGTTGTAGAATTTCTCACTGATCAGGCTACTACCATGGTCCTCGATGAACTTGAGCTGTTCGGGCGAGATATCAACCGGATTGCGTTCGATCGCATCCGGGAATTGATCGGCCGGTGTGCGGTCAACGGGCGAGACAAACTCCACCGTTAAAGCACCATCATACCCGGCAGTCATCAGCGTACCTACGATCTTTAGCCAATCGAGATGCCCCTGGCCGCAGGCCATACGGTTTGAATCGCACACATGAAAATCAACGATTCGATCACCAACAGATCGAATGGTCTCGAACATGTCTGCTTCTTCGATATTCATATGGAACGTATCGAGGCAAACGCCGCATTCAGGCCCAGTAGCTTCTGCTAGAGCGAGCGCCTGGGCACCACGCGTGACGAAATAGGTTTCAAACCGGTTGATGGGTTCAATGGCCGGGCGAACGCCTTCTTTCATCGCATGATCATAGATTTCCTTCATGCACTCAACGGCCCATTTCCATTCATTTTCAGGGGTCGAATCAGGAGAAATCTTACCAACCGTACCCGGTACTATGCTCACTTCATATCCATCCAGCTCCTTCACCATGGTAATGCAATCCTTTACATATTGGACCGACATCTCACGGTGTGCCTGTTCCTTTGCAACTAAGCTACGATCTCCGAGCATGAGGGTCACGGTACCCCAGCATCGAATGTTGTGTTCTTTCAGGATGCGGCGCACCTCCTTGGTGTCATACTTCTCTGGCTCTCCGCTAATTTCGAGGCTCTCATAACCGTATTTAGCCAGGCGGGCAACCGTAACCTCAAGGGATTCGGCCCGCATCCAGTTGTGCATGGATAAGTGCATAGTCTCCTCCTTTTAAGCGACCCGGTCAGCCAGTAGTTCATACATTCCCTTGACGGGCAGACCAGATGGCGAAAGTTGATTTAATTGATATAGGGTAGCAGAATCTTCGGTAATCATTCCCTGTGCACCTGCCTGGGTAGCATCCTCATTACGTGCCTGGGTCAGCAACAGCGATAGCTCGGGCTGCACAAACTGTAAGACGCCATCTCCGGCTGGGTGGGCACGCTCCTTCCTCCAAAACAATTCGATAACTGGAGTTGGCAACACGGCATTCAGGAGGCGCCGGGGGGCTTCGAGTCGATCCAGTGTGCGCACGGCATGGGTTGGATCTACATACGCATACGGGAGCCCCATCTCAATGCGGTTAAAGCTGAGTTCACCCGATGTGTGTTTTTCATCGAGCAACGACATAACGTCAATGAGCTCAACGTCCTCGGGCAAAGAAACCCCTAGCCGCTCCGGATACAGGGTATGAATGGTATAGTAATCCCCCGGGCTCATCACCAGCAGTTTTGTAGCTCCGGTCTCTTTTAACTCCGTCAAAATTTGCTGCGAAAATCCTTTGGCCATGTCGTGCAATCCGAGGGAACTGGGAAGGTATCCGCTGTTGCATCCCTTCCCAATCAATGCGGGCTCAATGCCTATTTTCTTCAACACCTTGAGTAGGGCGGGTACCGTTTTATCCCACAAATGAACGGACGCATCGCCAACAAAAAGCGCGTACTCTCCATTCCCCTCGGGTGGCTCCGGTACCTTTTCCTCATAGGGATTGCCCCATTTCGCTAACCGTTTTTTCAGAGTTTCTACCATGGACGGTGCCAATCCTTCTTGAACCAGGTTAGCTCGTACAGCAGCAATGGCATCGGGTAGCGGTTGATCTGTCACACAGTGCGATTGACATACGCCACAATCTGCGCAGCTATACATGACATCCACGGTGGAATCATTCCACTCCAACAAGCCCCTCTTCTCCGAAGCAACGATCTGCCCCCATCCATGTGGCGTTAATGTCTCAAGGTGGCTAACATGGCCCACCGGACACATATGGCGGCACATCAAACAGTGGCGGCAATTTTCTGTAGTATCGATTACACTCATGTCCGATTCCTTTTTAGAAGCCAAATCCAACTTTACCGGGGTTCATAATGCCGTTCGGGTCTATGGTCTTTTTAAGCGACTCAAGGAAAGGCCATGCATCGCCGTATTGGCGGCGCATATATCGTGAGAGCTTGAGCCCAACCCCATGATGCTCATTGATCATTCCCCCATTCTCGAGCGAAGCCGTGACGGCTGTATTCCAGACCCTGTTATGCAGGCGCAATGCTTCCTGTGCATCTTCCGGGGGATTTTCGATAATAAACCGAGAGTACACCATCGTACCCCAGTGAAACCAGTGAGAGAAATGGCCGATGTATGTGACTCCGATGTCCTTATAGGTTTCTTCTACAGCCTTTTTCTGTGCCCAGTAGATTTTCTCCATCTTGCCGTAGGTGGCAACCGTTTCGGTGGTCCCATACATCCAGGGCAACTTCAAATTGCGAGGCGGGTAGTAAAAATCGTATCGATGCTTAAACCATTTTTCACCAGGTTCACTGCCAAGGTCCTTCGCTCCTTGTGCAAAGCAAATATCCAGCGCCTTTTTCTCCTGAAGAGCAGCAATCTCTGGATCGCCGTCGAAGCCGATTACCATGTAGGCGCCTTCATACTCATATCCCAGGATTTTTTTGACGCGGGTCTTGGTTGAATTGGGATCGTACAACCGAATAACGAGGGGGTCCAGGCGTTTCGTCATGATTTGCCGGCCCGCTTCTATCGCTTTACCAAAGTCATCGAACAACAAGGCTCTGAATAACCGTGTCTCAGGCAGATAATCAACCTGCATTGTGGCTTCAGTTATGATGCCGAACACGCCTTCTGTCCCTAGAAAGAGGCGCATGAAGTCAGGCCCAGAAGCATGATTGGGCACCGGCGGCGTACGCATCGAGTGGCCGCTGGGTAGAACGACCTGCATGCTCATCACTAAATCTTCCGCTTTACCATATTTCGTGCTGATTGTGCCCGTCCCTCGTGGCGCCAGGTACCCCCCTAAGGTCGCACAATTTGCAGATGCCGGATAATGAGGCAGTGTCAAGCCCCGTTCGTTCAACGCCCATTCCAATTGGGTCCCATTAATGCCGGCCTGAGCGGTAACACTGAGCGTTCGTTCGTCAATTTCGATAATTTTATTGAGCCGCTTCACATCCAATATGATGCCCCCATAGATAGGAACAGCGCCTCCCTGCGTTCCGGAGCCTCCCCCCCAGGGTATGACGGGTATCTTATATTTGTTGGCAATGATCATGATTTCAGAAATCTCCTCAACACTACCCGGGTGCACGATGAAATCTGGGGGCCGCAACGGTTCTCCTCGATCAAGCCACATCTGAGGCATCCATGACCAGTCTACGGAATAGACTAATTGTTCAGCTTCGCCCGTAGAGATGAAGTTTTGGCCAACAACTTCCTCCAACTCACTACGGATCATCTCTTTTTGAAAACGACTTGTTAGATTCATGAGCCTTAAGTTTTGGTCCGTGCCCGCACCAATTGGTTGAAATGGTCACTGGAGAATATTGAAAACTACACAGCGATTCAAGACGAACCTAAAAGAAAGTGAAGACTCTAATTTCTTACGCAGATGCTAACGATCCGCTATGGAAGCGGATTACGATAAACGGCATCGAGAGAATAACCGGAAAGCCTAAATTGCAGCGTTTATATAGCGAGGCACGAAATACCCCGGTGCCGACGAGTCACTTCTGGGAATTAGCCCTTCGTTTATTGGACATACGCCTGAATTACGACCCATCAAAAATCACATCTATCCCAGAATCCGGCCCCCTCGTTATTATCGCAAACCATCCGTTTGGCGTTGTTGATGGTTTAGGCATTTGTTATCTGGCCGGCAAAATTCGGCCGCACTTCAGAATATTAACAAACAGTGTGCTATGCCAGGATGCAGAGCTTAACCAGTTTATGCTTCCGATTGATTTTGCAGAAACACGTGAAGCTGCACGAATCAATATCAAAACCAAACAGCTGGCCATTGAAACGCTCCAGCAAGATGGCGCTGTTGTCATCTTTCCTGGAGGCGGGGTGTCTACCTCGCAAAGCTGGTTTGGGCCAGCAGAGGACTTAGAATGGAAACGGTTTACCGCAAAGCTGGTCCAGACAGCCAAGGCAACCGTCCTTCCTATCTATTTCCATGGCCAAAACAGCCGCCTGTTTCAAATCGTCAGCCAGTTTAGCCTAACCCTCCGGCTGGCTCTGCTCCTTAGAGAGGTCAAAAACAAAATGGGACTCACAATCGACGTTACGATTGGTAATCCTATACCCTTTCAGACAATGGCACACCTAAAAAACAGGCAAAAGCTCCTAGACTGGCTCCGCGAAACGACCTACGGGCTAGCGCGGGATACCCAATAGAATCTGGAAGATTCTTTTGGTGACGTTCATTGTTTATTGTTCATTGTTCAGGGTTTTAACCCGGAAAGAACGCTGAACACCGAACACTAAACAATGAACCACCGATCGAAAAACCAACGGTTATTCGATCGGTGATTCCAGGTTTGGCCTGATTCTTGAAAAGCTGTTTTGTAACTCTGTCTACTATCTGGCCCCCCCGAATCCAGTTGTATACCACACACCATACCTCAGTATGATGTTTTTATATAGTATGAATCGTCTATCGATTAGTGTTGAGGGGATCGCCACTACATTCTCATCTTGGGACCCCCGCTCTACCTTAAAATTTGCTTTTTGTATAGCACTTTGCTTGTACATGGTACCCGATGTTGTAGCGCAGTCATGCAGTCTACAGCAAGACTGTGGGTATGGCAATCTCTGCTCTTCTGGCACCTGCCAACCCATCCGCTCTGTGCTCGATACCGGATCCAACGACCTCTTCTGGGTCGATGCCACCCGGGGCAACGATTCCAACCCCGGCTCTGAATCCCAACCCTTTCAAACCATTCACCGCGCCGTTCAATCCGGCGCTGCTGGACCCGGTGACGCCGTCATCATCCGCGAAGGCACCTACTACGGATCCGTCGTCCCCGCGAACGGCGGTTCCCCCGGCAATATGCTCACCATCACCGGTTTCCCTGGTGAAGAAGTCGTCGTCTCCGGCGCCGAGAACGTCCCCGGCACCTGGTACCCCGACGGTGATGCCTATCGCCTCGACTGGCCCTACGACGCCCTCTGGCACCGCTACGAAGGCCCCAGCGACCCCTTCGGTGAGGCTCGCCGCAGAGACGTCCTGATCGCTGATGGACAGATGCTCCTGGCCGTCTACACCCGAGGCGACCTCCGCGAGGGCACCTTCTTTCTCGAGGGCTCTCCGTACAACCCGACCACGATGTACACCATCCTGCCCGGGCGCAAGGACCCCAACCAGGCCTGGATGCAAACCAGCCGGACCAATCACCTGTTTAATCCCTCAACCAACGAGTCGCATTGCCGATTCGGCGATCCGAAAGGCTATTATCATTTGATCGGGATCACCTTCCGCCACACGGCCAACGACGGCCTGCTCGGCGCAGTCTGCCCCGGCACCGAAGGATCGGTTCTGGAGAACCTGACCTCTGAGTGGACCAACGGCGCCGGCTTCCTGATCTCGGGATCGAACCACGTCGTGCGCGGCGTACGGGCAAACAACAACGGGATGAGCGGTATCCGAGGCATTTACTGCGACAACTGCCTGATTGAAGACGCAGAGAGCATGTACAACAACTGGAAGGGCTACATCACCATGTGGGAATCCGGAGGCGGTAAGTGGCTCTATACCACCAACACGACCTTCCGAAGGCTCAACTTCTCCGACAACGAAGGCCCTGGGCTGTGGCTGGACATGGACAACTTTGACAATGTGATCGAGCAGAGCCGGTTTGACAACAACATGGGCGCCAACCTCTTCCTGGAGTGGACGACCAACCGGACGATCGTCCGAAACAACGTCTTCACCCGGGGGCGAGATGTACCGGGCAGTATCTACTACGGCCTCGGTGTACTCATCCAGGCGGCAAACGACAATGTGGTGCTCCACAACACGTTTATGGGCAATGCAGGCGGCGGGATGCGGATCCGGGCCGATCACCGGGATGTGTCGACCGGTAACCGCTATTACAACAACCTGTTTGTGACCAACCACAACCTGAATCCGGGCCAGAAGAGCAGCGAGCTCTCGTTTGAAGAGCATGCCAACGACTACAACGCGCGGACCAATAAAGGAGAGGGCAATGTGTTTTGGCAGCGGGGCTACTCCTCGTGGGAGGTGCACACGTTCCAGTACCGGCTCAACGGAGGGGGCAACGATGTCAGAAGCTCCAGTTTGTCCGACTGGCAGAATATCTCCCAGACCGACTACAGCTCATGGGTGATGGACCTGAGCCAACCCCATGTCAACGACACCACTGACCATTTTGATGGCTGG
>JAHQVL010000134.1 GCA_019634345.1 Rhodothermaceae bacterium | reverse complement strand
CTAGTAAGGAAGGCGAACTGCTGGTCAGTAGGTCCTTTCCTGAACAGGTCGTTTTCAACGATTTCTTTTTGGCTATACGGGTAGGGGAGAATGGACACAAAAAACAGCGAGTCGACACCAGGGATGCTGTACGATGCTTTGGATAACGCCAGGATGGAGTCAGTAAGAACCACACTCGTTGGAATGGCCTCTTTGAATTCGTTAAATACAATCCCTTTTCGGATTTTTCGCCCGGGCAGTAGAGAGGAATCCTTTATGGGGACGACGTCACCAGACGGGACATGGATGCCCTCGAATTGAACCGGTAACGATTGCGTACTGCCCACCTGAAGGACCAAAGAGTCTGTCTGCAGCGCTTTAACGTGGACCCTGAGGCCATCGGTGGGGTTTATGACATGATAAATGTGCTTCCGGTTTTTCTCAAAAACCTGGTACGAAAAGGTATACTCTGGATAGGACTTATGAATCACGCTGAGCTTGTTATTCAATTCAGGTGCGATTTCTTGAAATAAGTGCTCCAGATACGACGGCCGGGAAACACGCTGGAGGGCCGCTCTATATGCTTTCCTAAACTGGGGGTCTAAGCTTGCGTAGTAAAAAATCTCTCTGCGATCCTTGTTATATGCCTCGTATTCGTTCATGGTGGCAGTAACAACAGGCAATATGGACCCTGCATTCCCATCGAATCCAATAGGTTCTAACTTCCCAACAATGGGGTTATAGTAAAAGCGCATGTGATTCCAGATGGTGCTGTGCTGTGCACCCATCAACTCGGTAATCGCGAGGTAATTGGCAAGCTTGTCAATGTCGAACACATCCCGCGTTCTCATTTCGCCCGTACGTAGTGCCTCAAGGAGAGAGATTGCTCGAATGAATTGCTGCTCATAGACTGAGTCTGCTGCTATCGCTTTTGATTCAAACGCATCGATAAGGGATGCATTGAATTCGGAGCTGGCGAGAGGTTTTGAGTCCAGTAAATGTTGATCATGCTGCTCCCACATCTGATCTTCGGAAATCCTGATGATCGGGCCGGCTCTGCGATTGTTGTGCTCGATGAGCTTCGCGTTGAAGTGTTCTTCAATGGCAAAAATACCCTGATTCTTCCCGTTTACAGACACCTCTACAAAGTCATATCGGAGAGCAATAATATCTTCTCTTCGGAGTGCCTCGTGGTATACCCATTCAGCGAGGTAGTTGCGCGTTTTTGGGTGCTGGATGGAGAATTCCTTCATTCCGTAAAGCACCTTGTCGTCTTTGACTTTGATGCGGAACGACCACTTGCTCCCGATCAGGTGATCCGTAAAATCTCCTTTAAGCCTGAGCTTAATAGGAAGTTGTTCGGTGCCTGTACGAAGTTGAGCCGGCACAAAGTCTTCTTCGTCCACAATCAAGCGGCCCATCATAAAAGCGACATCTCGCTTGTAGGCCAGCTTCTGGAAGTGTTTGTGGGATATATCGATGTACAGGTGATCGGGATTGGAGAGAAGGCCACCCACTTGATTCTTGAATACGGTGATGGGTTTTGAGCTTCTTGCTAAAATTAAATTCGGGTCAATGAATTGATTTTTGGCGCTGAGCATCCCAACGAAAAACAGCAAGCAGGAGTACAGAAAAAGAAAAGCTGCACTGATCCAAATCGGGAGGGATTTTTTATCCGATAATCCCTCTCCAAAGACAACAAACGAAGAGGGTTTGTTGGTCTTTTTTAACTTCAATTCATGCCTCGCAATCCGTTATTATCTAACAAATTGATGTGTAATGAATCGCTTAGATTATAAAGGGATGACTTGGTTGCTTCCAGTTCCTGAATGTCTTTAAAACTAACCATAAAGGCCGCTTCGATGCGTTCTTTGTCCTCATTAAGCCGTTTGAGCTCAAGCTCGGAGCAATTGGACTGGATCGCATTCACCATATCCTGGAGGGGGATTTTGCCTTGCCCGTTGGTTGACACGGTGAGGTACAGGTTTGCGGGCTTTTCTATGGTTTGCCTTCTGTTGCCCAGCCACATAATACCCAGAATAACAGCAAAGGCCACAAAGGTAATGACCCGTTGATCGGCCCCAAAACCTAACCCCAGGCCAATAACAAGGAAGAGGTAGGCTAATTCTTCGGGTTCCTTAATAGCCGACCGGAATCGCACAATAGAGAGGGCGCCTACAAGGCCAAGAGAGAGCGCGAGTGAAGCCTTAACAATGCTGATGATCAGCATCGTGGTCATTGCAATGAGAACAAAATTGGCTGAGAATTGCTTTCGATTCGATAGCGACCGTCCAAAACGGGTATAAAACTTTGATAGGACAAATGCTAAAAGGGCTGTACATAACAGGTTTATTACAAATCCCCAGGTTGGAATTTGTACACTTTGGGTAGCCAAGAATTCTTCGAACGAAGGAATTGGGTCTTGCATAAAATACTAGTCAGGGAGAATTTGCAAGTTTAGAAGGGAAGGAGATGAAGTTTAGGTAAACTATCGTTACGATATATAGGTATTGCAGGATGTCAAATAGGGGGTGAATGGATCATGAATATGTAAGGCATTGGCCTATCTTGCACATTGGGAATAGAACGTATTCCTGGACTGTCAAATGGATACATTGTACCATGTAAGCAAATAGACACCTCTCTACACTCATGAATCAGATAATAACAAGGCCCCGCTTTTTCGTTGCTTTCTTCTTCCTCTTTACTATTGCAATTCACAAACCTGTGCTGGGGCAAGAGACCCCATTTGATCTTGCCGCCTACGAGTCTTTTCTAAATGCAAATAGCAGCCTTTCTGCAAGCGGTTTATTGGGGATGTATCCTGCGGGCAGCTTCAATCGGGAGACCAGCCGTCCTTTTAGAAATGCCTTCTATGCTGATAGCGTGCGAATTAAAATGGGATTAACCCCTGCTGAAGAACAGCTAGGGAACGCCCATGGTTTTTTTGTGACAGAACGCCTGACCTTCGATTCGTTTGGCACTGCCTTTAGGGAGGTATACACGAAGGATCTGCCTGTATTTATTTCCACGGATGCCATTCTGCACGCTATCCACATGTCGTATGACTTTATTTTGATGGATACTGAGTCATTGGTGCTGGAGCCAAAGCTTCGCGAACTTCTTGCTGTCATGCATGGCGCAGTCCCTGCGTTAGAGGCCCGCTATGCGAGTATGCCTGAGATGGAGCAACCCCTTCGCGATTTGGATGTGTACCTTACGATTCCCCGTACCTTACTCAGCACCAGCGCTGTCGCACCTGTATTTAGTGAAAACAATGACACGGTGAGCGACCTACTCGATCTCATTGAGGCTGAACAGGCTGGTCAATACAACCTGTTTGCCGAGACGTGCCGGCTGCTCGACTTTAGCCAGTTTACCGTCCGCGGCCACTATACCCAACGAGAAGAACTTGGTCGTTATTTTCAGGCGATGATGTGGCTGGGTCGCACGGAAATCTACCTGAGTATCCCGCAAACCGACACGTGCCGTCCTACTGAGGACGATGTCCAGCGGCAAACCATTCTCGCTCTTCTCGCCCGAGAAGCCCTTGAGGAAGCAGGGGTTGAGGACGTATTCACCGAGATTGAAGAGCTGATTCAGCTGTTTGTTGGAGAGTCAGACAATGTGACCCTGTCAAACCTGACTGAACTCCGATCATTAACCGGTGTCGATGAAGCCTCTGATCTACTACAGGCAAATCAATTGGGACTCTTTCAAGAAACTCTCAGTGAACAAGCCTGGAGCATCCAGCGCATTCAGTCTCAGATGCTGGTCAATAACACCCCCATGGAGCCTGGGCGCCTGCAGCCTGCAGCCGCGTTTATGCTTTTCGGGCAGCGGTTTGTGATCGACTCCTACGTCACCAGTTCAGTCGTCTATGACCGGATTAATTATGATGGTGTGGCCGTAAAGCGCATGCTGCCTAAACCTCTTGATGTATTGTTTGCCCTCGGAAACGATGCAGCCGCCCAGCTGCTTGAGCCCGAGTTAGAGCAGTTTCACTACGGTCCTAACATGGCGGCACTCCGCTACCTCGTTGACAGTTACGAGGAAGACTTTTGGCAACAGTCGCTCTACAATGGATGGCTCAATACCATTCGTTCGCTCAATCCACCCGAAGAGTCAAGCCGCGAAGGATTGCCTGCATTCATGCAAACGGCAGCCTGGTGGCAAGAAAAGATGAACACGCAGCTCGCCGGCTGGGCGCAACTCCGTCATGATAACCTGCTTTATGCAAAACAGTCCTACACTGGAATTCCTGGGTGCTCATTCCCATTCAGCTACGTCGAGCCTATTCCTGCGTTTTATGAAGCTGTGGGTACCTTTGCGCGAACTGCCGCGCAGAAGTTTTCAGCTCTTCCTACCGATGGTGCGCTGGAAGTAGAGGGCATCACGGATTACTTTGAGTATCTCGCAGGGGTAAACGATACACTCGCCGTGGTGGCCCAAAAAGAATTGGATGGGACGCCGTTTAATGAAGAGGAAAGCACCTTCTTGCGACGCGTGATCTACTTCAAGGATATGGTATGTTATCAGGGACTGGATGGATGGTATGCCCGCTTATTCTATGGGGACGAAGCAGCCGTGGAAAAACAAGACATGGTAGTTGCCGACATTCACACTTCTCCAGCCGATGAATCCGGAAATCTCGTTGGTTGGGTTCTTCACGTAGGTACAGGCCCTGTAAACATGGCTGTGGTAACCGCCAACGTCCCTGGGGAAGGAGAGGTAGCCTTTGTGGGGCCCGTCATGAGTTATTACGAGCACCTGAGTACCGGTTTCGAACGCCTGACGGATGAAGTCTGGCAGACGGCCTTCAGCGCTGCGCCGTCCCGCCGTCCCGAGTTCGTACATACATATCTTGCCGATGGCCAGGGAGAAGCCTACGAGGGATCCATGATTTTGTCGGTGAGCAACGAGGATCCTTCCTTTGACGAACCCCTACCCACAACCCCGACCGCTGCCCGAAACTTCCCCAATCCATTTAGCAACTGGACCAACATCACCTTCTCCGTCCCGTCCTCAAACAGCTTTCAACCTGTAGAGTTGTTGATCTATGACAGCAACGGCCGGCTGGTCGATGAACTGGTGAGCGAGACCCTTGCATCCGGCCATTATTCCGTTCGATGGGATGGGATTCTGCCGGCTGGTAATCAAGTGGCCAGTGGGGTGTATTACGCAAGGCTTAAAGTCGGTGATGTCGTCAAGACCACGCCGATGGCGCGAGTGAGATAAAACAAAGAGGCCTGGACGTAGGATTTGTCCAGGCCTCTCTCTTTTGTCATGCTTGCAGTGTTTTTAAACCCCACTTATTTTGCCAAAATCATCTTTCTGGTTTGCGTTCCTGTCGGGGTAATCAGTCTGTAAAGATAGATGCCACTGGGTAGATCGGTGGCGTCCAGGCTCACCTGGTGCGCACCGGCTTGAACGGTTCCACTAACGAGAGTCTGTACCCGCTGCCCCAATAGATTGTAAACAATCAGTTCAATATGCGAGGCCTGTGGGACCGAGTAACCTATGACTGTAGTTGGATTAAACGGGTTAGGATAATTCTTGTGTAGCGAGAACTCTGCAGGGACATCGGCGGACTCATCGGAAAGGATTACTGCTTCATTTGCAGGAAGAGGTATCGTTCCAAACTCTGCTTTGTTACCATTTGAGTTTACGCCATCAGTGACCGTAGCACGGAGCACCATCTTGACCCCTTCTTTTCCAGCAGCATCGTAGGGAGTAACCACCAGTTCATACATACCTGGAGGTACAGTCCCATTGAGGTAATCACCTGATAAATCACCAAATAAAGCATAGGGACGCACTACCTCGGTCCTGCTTTCCTCTCCCACAGCAAATGAGACGCTCCGGGTTGCTGGTCCAGCTTCTGCACGAACGTTTAAATTTGCCGGTAGATCATTTATGGAAATGGTGATGTCGTTTTCCAGTACCATGACATCCTGGTCGCTGTCGGCGTCAACCAATACCAGCCGGGTGATCACGTTCTTGCTGCCTACAACAGAGAAGGTAATGTTCTGGGGCGTCATGGGTTGCCCTTCTCCGTCGGAAAGGGAAAAAGGTCTGGCTGTTATCGATTGAGGACCTTCGTATAACACTCCAGGAAGAAAGTCGCCATCAAGGTCGCCAAAAAGTGCATACGGTGCCACGTTTTCGACGCGTACATTGCTGGCGCCATTAAAATCAAACAAGATGCTGCCGGGGTTCCCTGTAACATTTGCCCGGACGTTAACCGCATCTGGCAAATCGGACTGCAAGATATTCATTCCATTTGCAATTGGATCAAAGCCGGGAATTGGGGAGTCCGTCATTGCGTCAATCAACGTGAAGGTTATGCCGCTATCAACAGTCGGCATACCGTCTGTTTCGAATGAACCCATGTCGCAAGGAAATACCCGCCTGGTGCCGCGCTGGTCTTCCATAATGGAAGGGATACACATGCCGGTGTCGATAGCAGGGCTCCCATCCATCAGTGCATGTGTCAATGTTGGCCCCCCATTATCTGCCAAATCAAAAAGCATGGGTGATTGGCCAACGATGTCATCGGATTCAGGTGTCAGCGAGCATCCGTCCAGGCTTTCAAATAGATTGCGTCCAATGGAAGAGAATGCACCTAAACAATTGGATACCGTTTGATTTGTGAGGTTTTCAGCCAATATGGTATTGAAAAAAACGGGCAATCCACCATCCGACTGAATACCACCACCACGTGTAGTTGCTGTATTCCGAACGATGGTGCTCAACCAGAATCGGAGCGAGCTATTGCCGCCTGCTTGCTG
>JAHQVL010000133.1 GCA_019634345.1 Rhodothermaceae bacterium | reverse complement strand
CCGATGTATTTGGCTTCTTTTTCGAAGTTGATCTGGTCGAAGTCGATCTTTTTTATGAAATCCAGGGGCAGTTCAAAATCTCCGAAATGGTTGGAGTCTTTGTCGGGCTTGGCCATAGTTTGAGTATAGACGTGTGTTAATGTATCAGCTGATAATACGGGTACGAGGGGGCTGGAGAAAAGTTTAATATTTGTTGGCTGCGGGGCTTAAGAATTTGTGGCGGCTGCCGATAAAAAGAGTACACAACTATCTTTCCGCCCACAAAGAAGTTATTGAGCCAAATATGGACTACCCGAACAAGATCGGCCGCACTGAAGAATATGTAGATGACCAATTGATTTCCGGAACTGTTCTTTTAGGCGCTTTGATCATTGTTAACGCAATTTTATTATTAAACTGGTTAGGTTTTATTTCTTTTATCTAAATACAAAATTATAGAGTTTCGCCTCCCGGACGCTTGTCTTAAGTGTGGCGAATTGAGAGGTCTAGCCCCGTAAGGCTAGACCTCTGTACATTTTGTATATATTGTAGTTAATTATTGATTCTACATGCCGAAGGATGACACTGCCTTGCCAAATAACATATTCATAGGAATCGGCTCCAATGTGGGCGATCGGCTGTCTCATCTCAGTTGGGCTGTGAAGAGGCTCGGGCTGTTTGATGAGTTGGTGTTGCATCGTATGTCTTCGGTGTATGAATCGGAAGCACATACCTTGGAAGGGAGTGAGAATCAGGATGCGTATTTAAACGCCGTTGTGTGGCTGCAGGGAGATATCTCTCCAGTCAGAATGCTTGAGTTGTGTATGGCCCTGGAATTAGAGCGGGGGAGGGCGCGGCAGGAAGGCATGGAGTGGGAGCCCCGGACGCTTGATTTGGATATTTTGGCCTTTGATGAGCTTCGGCTCATGACTACGTTTTTGACCATTCCCCATCCTCGCCTCTCGGAAAGAAAATTTGTATTAGCACCCTGGAATGAAATTGCGCCTGGCTTTATCGTGCCGGCTCCTTTTGGGGAAACAGTGGCGGAATTATTGACGAAGTGTGAGGATTTTGCGGGGCTTGAGAAAACTCCTTTCCAATTACTTGACTAATGGGTCGACAATCAGTACCATAGCGATCCCACGTGTATATTTTGAAGCCTTTATTCGCTAATGGGAAATACCTCCTCAAATATGAATGACAAACCTGTGGTTCAACTGCGCGATGATCTCAGGTATATTGTTATTGAAGGGGTTATTGGTGCAGGTAAGACAAGCCTTGCCAGATTGTTGGCCCAGCGGTTTAACGGTCAACTGATTCTCGAAGAGTTTGAGGAAAATCCGTTTCTCGATCGGTTCTACGCAAATCGAAAACGATGGGCCTTTCATACTCAGCTCAGTTTTCTTGCCAGTCGGTTTCGTCAGCAGAAGGCCTTGTTTGATAGGGATCTCTTTCACAATGTGATCATCAGCGATTACATGTTTGAGAAAGACCGCCTGTTTGCGCATCAGAACCTGGAAGGGGATGAGTTGCAACTGTATGAAACGTTGTTCTGGCAGATGAATCTTGGGGTGCCACGGCCTGACTTGATTGTGTATCTACAGTCAAATACAAACCGGCTGATGAAAAACATCAATGCACGAAATCGGTCCTATGAGAAGCATATCAGCCGGGCCTATATCGATGAATTGAACGAGGCGTATAATGCGCATTTCTTTCACTTCGATCGCTGCCCCCTGTTGATCATTAATGCGGTGCATATCGATTTCGTGAATAATCCCGATGATCTTGAGATACTGGCGAATCAAATTGCATCAACACGGCATCCCGGGACGACCTACTTTAACCCGGGGCGCCCTGAGCATGAGCACCTACAATAGGGGTTACTTGCCAAAACTAAAGGTAATCGTTTTGTAGCTTTTTACAGGATTACCGTCCTGGCGGGCAGGCTGAAACATCCATCTTTTTGCTGCTGCAACTGCTGCTTCTTCCAACCCGTATTTTAATTCTGGTACTTCCTCCTTCTCGTCCGAGTCTCCCTGATAAAGAAACCGCTCGACAACCTTTGCTTCTCGAACAAGACCCTTCTCGTCAACAAGGACTTCTACAAGTACATCCGCTCTTATTCTTTTTCTACGGGCTTCTCTCGGCCACTCTGGTTCAACAAAGCGCATCTCCTTTGGTCCTCGTTCAGGCGCTTTTGAGGTTGAACCGCTACCTGCTGATGTAACCTCGGCCGTATCGTCAAAAAGGTTTTCGGCATATTCCTCCAGCACTAAGAACTGGTCTTCGACTTCAATTTCCTCTTCGATGATAATATCGTCGTCCACAACGATGGGAATAAGAGGTGGAGGCGGTGGAGGCGGCTTTTGGGTTTGCTTCGTTGGCTGGACTTCTTCGATGGCAATGAGATCCTGTCCGCGTGTATTGTAGATCAGATCCTCATTAGGAGAGAGGTTGATATCCGGCCACCAGAATATAAACGCAAGGCTAAAAAGCTGAGCAACAACGATCGAGATCTGAATGCGCAATCTATACTTATACGATTGCTCCTGTGAACGATCAAACCGTGTTGTCATTATTGAGTCGCAGAGGGAATACTTGAGTGAGTAGGTAAAATACTGATTTCTTGACTGGCAGTTTCATTTGGCAACAGCCAAATACTTCGTGTTTGGCTGGTTTCAAGTTCCAGGTTCCAGGTTTCAGGTTGTTTGTCCTGCCGCAATTTCGCTTAACAACTTGAAACCTGGAGCCTGGAACTTGAAACAAAAAATGACTGCCACCTGAAAGAATGACTTGCGCTTAACATCTGAATCTCCTAGATTACTTTGTTAAAGGGTTTTTACATCCTACACCACATTTGCGTTGATCAGGTGTTATCAAACACCAGCACCCGGTATCAATAAATTGGAGTGTTTTGAAAAACAATTACTGCTGCTACCACCTAAGATTGTCCGAGGCTAAGAGCCCTGTTTGCCGGGTTTGACCTTCCCATTGTTGGGAAGGTTTTTTTGTATATATAGGTTCTGGTAGCGGTCCCACACAGTTAGCAGCAGTACTAATAATTGGATGTACATACGTTGGAAACGCGTAAACCTTGCAAGTTAGCAATGGAAGACGGCCGAGTGGTGAGCGGGTATGCTATGGGCCATATTGGGGAGACGGGTGGCGAGTTGTGTTTTAATACGAGCATGACGGGGTACCAGGAGATCATGACGGACCCATCCTACCACGGTCAACTCATGATGATGACTTATTCTCATATAGGTAATTATGGGGCTTCGGATGAGGATATGGAGGCGCTGAAGCCCATGATTGCTGGACTCATTGTTCGTTCGTTTACATATAGATACTCAAACCAGTTGGCGGATGAATCGCTAGAAGCCTTCATGCGAAAGCATGAACTAGTGGGGCTGACTGGCGTCGACACGCGAACCCTGGTGCGCCATATTCGCGCTAAGGGGGTCATGAATGCGGTGATTTCTTCGGTCGATCTCAATGATGAAAGCCTCGTCGAAAAAGCACGTTACTGGCCTTCAATGGAAGGGCTTGAACTGGCGTCACGGGTGACTACGGAAAAAGCCTATGACTTCTGCGAGGGAACTGCAAAGCGGATTGCGGTCTATGATTTTGGCGTCAAGCTGAACATCCTTCGCTCCTTTAGGGCACGAAACTGTACGGTTCGTGTCTTTCCTTCTGCAACACCCCTTTCGACCGTTTTAGACTGGAACCCAGACGGCGTCTTTTTCTCCAACGGCCCAGGCGATCCAAGAGTGATGCCACAGGCCATCGAAACGGTAAAGCAAGCGGTTCAGACGGATATCCCACTATTCGGTATCTGTCTTGGGCATCAATTGATGGCGCTTTCGCAAGGATTGGATGTGTACAAGATGTACGTAGGCCATCGCGGCGCCAACCATCCAGTGAAGAATCTCGGAACGGGGCATGTTGAAGTGACGACGCAAAACCATGGTTTTGCCGTTCAGCAAGAATCCGTTACGGATGAAATCGCTGAGGTGTCTCATCGAAATCTGAACGACCAAACAGTCGAAGGATTGCGTTTTAAAACCTTCAAGGGGATGTCGGTCCAATTTCACCCAGAAGCCTCACCTGGCCCGCACGACAGCCACTATTTGTTTGACGAATTCCTGAACATGCTCGAAGGATATGCCCCTGCTATGCACCAGAATGGCAAGGGTGACTCTTATTCGCTGGTAAAATAACGACTTACATTTTAGATATAGATAAGTATGCCTAAGCGTACAGATATAAAGAAAATACTCTTGATTGGGTCTGGACCTATTGTCATCGGACAGGCCTGTGAGTTTGACTATTCCGGTACTCAGGCTTGCAGGGCGCTTCGCCATGAAGGGTATGAGGTGGTCCTTATTAATTCGAATCCGGCAACCATCATGACGGATCCGATCACGGCGGACAAGGTCTACCTGAAAGACATGACGACGGACTCAATAAAGGAAATTGTGGAGATCGAACGCCCCGATGTAGTCTTGCCGACAATGGGAGGCCAAACCGCATTAAATCTTGCTGAACGGCTTTATTTTGAAGGGTATTGGGAGAAGGAAGGTATTGAAGTCATTGGGGTAGATATCGAGGCGGTGCAGGTGACTGAAGACCGTCAGAAATTCAGGGACTTGATGGAGGAGATTGGAATTGACCAGGCAAGAAGCCGTGCCGCAAAAAGCTTGCTTGAAGCCAAGGAGATTACGCAGGAGCTCGGCGGAGTTCCTGTTGTCATTCGGCCGTCATTTACGTTGGGCGGCAGCGGTGGTGGAATTGTATGGTCAGCCGACGAGTTTGAGAGGAAGGTGACCAGGGGGCTCGAGATGTCTCCTGTCCACCAGGTCCTCATCGAGGAATGTCTATTTGGGTGGAAGGAGTACGAACTGGAACTGCTTCGCGATGCGAACGACAATGTGATCATCATCTGCTCTATCGAAAACGTGGACCCGATGGGCATCCACACGGGTGACTCCCTGACCGTTGCGCCTACACAAACCCTGACCGATAAGCAGTACCAGCGAATGCGCGATGCAGCCATACGAATGATGCGCTCTATCGGCTCTTTTGCAGGAGGGTGTAATGTACAGTTTGCTGTGAATCCTGCAGATGGACGGATGATTGCCATCGAGATAAATCCTCGGGTATCACGTTCCTCAGCGCTTGCTTCGAAAGCAACTGGATATCCGATCGCAAAGGTGGCAGCGAAACTGGCGATTGGCTACACATTGGACGAACTGCCGAACGATGTAACAGGAACAACCAGTGCGTGTTTTGAGCCGTCAATCGATTATGTAGTCACGAAGATACCTCGATTTAACTTCGAGAAATTCGAAGGCGTGGATGAGGAGTTGACTACGCAGATGAAGGCTGTCGGAGAGGTGATGGCCATTGGGCGTACCTTCCCAGAAAGCCTACAAAAAGCCTGGCAAAGTCTGGAAGTTGGATATGCCGGCCTTGGAGGAGATCGCCCAGAAGAAGATCGCGACGTGGTGCGTGAGCGCCTGAAGCGTCCTTACTGGGATAGCACATTGCAGGTACGCAATGCATTCAAAATGGGAGCGAGCGTGGAAGAGGTTGGAGACATTACCAGTATTGATCGATGGTTCTTGTACCAGATCGAGGATATCGTAAAACTGGAAGGGGAGCTAGAAAAACGGAAGCTGGAAGACATCGACCGGGAGTTTATGCTCCATGTAAAGCAATACGGGTTTTCTGATGTGCAAATTGCCTACCTGGTTAAAGATGAAGTGGATGAAGACGATGTCCGGTATTATCGTAAACAACTTGGGATTACCCCTTCATTCCAACTCGTAGATACGTGTGCCGGCGAGTTTCCTGCCCAGACTCCCTACTTCTATTCTACGTATGAAACGGAAAATGAAAGCATCGCCTCTTCAAAAGAGAAGGTGATCATTATTGGAAGCGGCCCCAATCGAATCGGACAAGGGATTGAGTTCGATTATTCCTGCGTGCATGGTGTACTTGCGTCCAAGAAAATGGGGTATGAAGCGATTATGATCAATTGTAATCCGGAGACTGTTTCAACGGACTTTGATGTCGCGGATAAGCTCTACTTCGAACCTGTGTTTGGGGAGCGTGTCATGGACATTATCGACCATGAAAGGGAAGGGTTGAAAGGAGTCATCGTTCAGTTTGGCGGGCAAACGGCGTTAAAACTGGCGACGAAATTCACAGAGGAAGGCATTCACATCCTGGGCACCCCATTTGAAATGATGGATTATGCAGAGGACCGTGGCAAGTTTACCCATATCCTTAAGGAACTGGAGATTCCGTTTCCGCCTTATGGGATGGCGAATACCATTGCCGAAGCCGTTGCAACGAGCGAAGAGATCGGGTATCCGATTCTGATCCGCCCAAGTTATGTGCTTGGTGGGCAAGGCATGCGCATAGCCATCAAGAAATCGGAAGTTGAAGGGTATGTGCATCAGATCCTCAAACTTCTTCCCGGTAACCAGATCTTGCTTGACCTTTTCCTTGAGAACGGAATTGAGGTTGATGTGGATGCTATCCGGGATGGAAACGAGGTGTGGATTACCGGGGTCATGCAGCACATTGAACCTGCAGGTGTTCACTCTGGCGATTCAACAGCGGTCCTTCCTCCATACGATTTGCCTGATGAGGTGATCGAAACGATCCGCAGGTACGTGACGGAGATTGCGAATCGTCTCGAGATCATAGGTCTCATCAATGTGCAGCTTGTGATCAAAGAGAATATGGTTTATGTGATAGAGGCCAATCCGAGGGCTTCTCGCACGGTGCCTTTTGTTGCTAAAGCGACGGGTATTCCCATCTCGTCAATCGCAACGAGAGTGATGCTCGGTGAGTCGATCGATTCGATGCGCAAGAAAGGCCTGCTTGAGTCTACCCTTGTCGGGTTTGCGATCAAGGAGCCTGTGTTCTCATGGGATAAGTTTCCAGAGGTGCCCAAGGAGCTGGGGCCAGAAATGAAAAGCACCGGCGAGGCCATCGCATTTGTGGATGAACTCACCGATGCCCATTTTCAGCAGCCGTATGAGATGAGAAACTTGTATCTCTCGAAATAAGGGAGAAGCTACGTGGTTTCTTCTACTTGAATGATCCCTGCGTCGGTGAGCACGACTTCAAGCTCATCGATGGGGGGATTTTTCATTACACGCTCGCCGACCGAAACCATTGGGAATTTGACTTTGCCTCCGTTCATGGTTTTTACTGCCTGTTCAGCAGAAGAATCCTTCTCAATGTCGTGATACGTGTAGGAGATGCCTCGCTTGTCGAAGTAGCCCTTAAATCCTCCGGTTAGTGGGCACCAATCCGTTCCATATACATCAATGTGTTTTTGAGAGGCAGCCCCTGTTTCGGGAGAACTTAATGACTCGTCTAGCGCGACTTCACTCTCTGGTGGCAACTCAATTGCTGTTGTTTTGAACAATTCTGCGCATTGAGCAAAGGCCGTTGCTTTTCCCTTGAATGTGATCATATCGTCCACCTTAATAACCAGGTGGGCTGGAGGAGACGAAACCACGCTTTGGTTTCTGTGAAGCGTTTTAATGGTGAGACCTTTCTTCTCAAATTCGAGTGATTCAATTGAATTCCCGATAATTGACGCTCCTTCGCGAATCGTAATGGTCCGTGTATCTAGAGAGCCGCGAATCATATCGCCAATAGGCGCTAATTTGTGCTTCTGCGATGCATCTCGAATCACTTCATACCGATTTGATCGGACAAACCCTGCACAATGTTCGATCTCTTCAGCATCGATTTGGTAATCCCTTAATGTAGCTGCAAAGAGTTGAACAATCGTTTCGTATTCATCAGTGATGACATGATCTGCTCCAGCATGGATTAGTTCTTTCACTGCTGTATGGAAGCGAGTGCGAGCGATAATATGGATCGTTGGGTTCAAGGTTCTTGCTACGCTCGCAACGCGATGCGCAAGCTCAGTATCATCATCTGGGATGAAGAGGAGTTTGGCGTATAACAAACGGGCGTTTTGAAGTGCGTTTTGACGGGTTGGATCTCCCCTGACTACCAGGATTCCATCATTTTCTGCTTCTGTTGCTCGTTTGGGGCTAAGCGTAATGACAACATGAGGAATACTTGCCGCATGAAGTACTTCTACGTAACGGCGTGCAGCATATCCATATCCAGCAATGACGACATGGTTTTCAAGATTCAGATGCTCATCAGGTAATTGAGTTGCTTCGGTATTCGTCGCATCATCCGGCATATCTTCTTCTTCGGGCACTTCAGGGGCTTCTAGCTTCTTAGAGAGAAACATACCAAGCTGGTTCAGCAGTGGCGTGAAAACCATAAGCACAACCGTCGCAGCAATGAATATTTTTGAGCCGGTTTCGGCCATTCCAGCAGGATACAGGTTTAATTCACGGCCGGCTTTCTCCAGTACAAAAGAAAATTCGCCAACTTGCGCTAAGATAAAGCCGACTGCGACGGAGGTTGAAAGACTGTATCCCAGTATGCGAACACTTATAAATGAAGTGAAGAGCTTTAAGACAAGTACAGCTACGATAACACCCAGGACAATGGGTAAGTTGGCGAATAAAAATCCAAGATCAAGCAACATGCCCACCGATACAAAAAAGGTTGCTGCAAATAAGATTTGTAGCGGCATGATTTCTCCAAAAGCATGCTCAGAATAGCGACTCTCAGAAACGATGAGTCCTGCCAGAAACGCACCCAGTTCGAGGCTCACCCCAGCAAGGCTGGCCAGGAGCGCCATCCCAAAACAAATGGCAATCAGCGAAAGGAGGAAAAGCTCTTGAGAACAGGTGCGGGCTACACGTTCAAGAAGCCATGGCATAATTCTGCGAGCGCCGAATAAAGCGACAACGATGATCAAGCCTGCTTTGCCAAGGGCTGAAAATATTTCAGTCGGTGATCCTGCTTCTCCCGCCAGCATAGGAACGAGGAGCACCATGACAATAATAGCAAGGTCTTGAAAGATCAGGATTCCGAGCGAAGCCTGCCCAGGCTCTGTGTTGGTTTCGCCTTTGGACCCTAGCAGCTTCAAGACAATTGCAGTCGAAGAGAGGGCAACCATAAATCCCGTGAATAATCCGATTTGCCAGGGCACTCCAAAAAGCGACAGCACACCAAGCGTAATCCCCGAAGTAAGTACCACTTGGAGGCCGCCGCCGCCAAAGACGAGGTTTTTGATGCGGGCTAGTTTGTCCAGGCTGAATTCAATGCCAATTGTAAACAACAGCAATATGACACCAACCTGTGCTGTTGCCTCTACCAGGTCAGGCTCTGAAATAACACCAAGTCCGTTTGGACCAATAACTACACCAGTTAAAAGAAAGCCTACAATGGGGACGAGGTTGAGCCTGTAACCGATGTAGGCAATCAATGCACCGAATACGATGAGCAAGGCTACTTCGACAAAAAAGTCAGGGATACCTGCAGCGAGTCCAAGAATCATAATCTCATTGTGGGTTATGAGGGAAAGGACTGGCTACACGCTAGTGAGTTGTAAGATCCTTCTTAATAATCCGGACTTCACAGGTTTTTGTGAACCAGGTATCCATGATATCTTGCTGAGGAGCTCTCCTTCTTCGCTCTCCACTCCGAGTAGCTGCATCATCTATGAATCCACCAAAAAGAAGCTGCTCACCTTTATTCTTTTTGTCCTTGGTAAATCCTGGTTGCAGTATATGATGGTAGTCAACATTTTTGTCCGTAACGATCAACTTATACCAAAGAGATGTTATACCTTCTTCTGAGTACCATCCCAGGTACTCTTTTTGTCCATTCCCGAATTCATAAAATGGGGTTAAGTCGATCAACTCTGTGTTTTTAGGGAGATATTCAGCGGATTTCGATTCAATTTTGTACTCACTGTTGAAGTGCAGGAGAATAAGATGGAGGTTTTTGTTGGTATTGTTTTTCGCAAAAAACCTTGGCCTTAAATCATTCGCCGCTTCTTCTTCTGGCGTTTTAGGGTTAGGAGGCGGGGTGTAGGAAAGTGTGATTTGGTTGTTTGGATGATAGGTGCCCAGTGAGGTGCTTAAATCTGTTTTAGCAGTTTCTAAGATACAATCTGATGGTAGTCGATCTCCATGTTCATCCGTCGACTTTATTTCATAAACGGTATTGTCAACTTCAATCCAAAAGGACACGTCTTGAGTTGATATGGCATCCGTATTTTGTAAACCAAGTGAACGTTCCCATTGGATGATGTTCTCCAATGCTGTCTCTAGCAGTATCTCGAAGTACTCTTTTTTTCTAGCCCCTTGTATGAACGTATTATCTGATAGTCGATGGATTTTTACATCCTCATCACTGGCTACCATTTCATAGCGAAAGTTGCCAGATTGTTGCTCATTTGATTCAATGAATTCAAAACTGAGACCTTTGCCTTTGTCCTCTATACTTTGTTTTGCGGCCTTTATAGATTCAATGCCTTTTGCACTTCCGCGTAATAGAACAGGTTCTGGATTGGGTATATGGGATACAATAGCATCATACCTGCTACGCTCTTCATCCGCCTTTATGGGGTCAAGTTTTTTGTGAAGCTCACTAGAGAGGCTTAGTATACTTTCGTCAGTGAGTACTCTTCGGGTTGTTGCCGTTCCGAGTTCTACTTCATCCTCATATACAGTGATCACCGTTTTTTCGTCGGTAGGGAGGTTGTTAAAGGCTCCGCGGTCGACATACCATTCACCCTTTTTATAAGAAACCATACTCTTGGTATGACGCTTGACGTCTGAGCCTAGAAATTGTTGAAAGGGATTGAACCCACCGTAAGGTTGAAACTGAGGGTCCTGTGTGTTCCATTTCAGCATATAATTGCGTACCCGAGAAAAAAGATCGGCGTAGGAGAAGCTGGCTCCTTGTGAAAAGTCTTTTTCTTGTGACAATACATGTTGCATGGCTGAAGAAAAATTACCCCTGCCATTTACTTCATGCGCCAGTTGTAGCCGGGTACATGCCGCGAGCGAAATGTGCCGCGACATTGGAAGCAAAAAACTACCCGAGTCAATTTTGTCTTTATAGTTATAAATGGTGCTGTTTAGCGAATACGATTCAATATCCCGAGGTCGCTTTTTTCTTCGATCCCTCAAGGATCCTCGATCCAGGGGTTCCCAGCTTCTTGTGATTGAGTTAGGATCGTCGTCTACGTTTCTTGTCGCTGAACCGGAGTGGCAACAATCTAGGATAAAGGCTATATGTGGATTGTTCTGCTCTAGCTCAAGAGTCAGAAGAGTGATTTCCTTATCGGTTAACGTGTGCTCATTGGTTGGGGACAAGCTATCTGCACATACCAACCCCTCGTCCAATCCGTCTGGAAAAAAAGGCTTAAATGCATCAGCAGACTTTGTGCGTTTTCCATGCCCCGCAAAGATGAACAAGGCGACGTCTTGTCCATCCTTATGTTCTTTCGCTTGTCCTAGATGTTCTCTGAACAGACGAATAACCTCGGCTTGTGTGGCCTGGCCGTTTGTAAGCTTTTCAAGGGCTATTTTGTCTTTGTAGGTTTCAGTGAGGAACGACTCGTAGAAGTCAATATCATTTACAGCTCCGTGTAAGTTCACCGCGTTGCTTTGACTATAATCATCAATACCAACGAGGAGAGCGTATATTTTAGGCATGGCTCAGGGTAGTGGGTTATAAATAAGTGCACTCTGGGTAGTGAAAGCTAATCTATAACACAGAAAAATTACTTAAAAGGCTCATTGCCGATTAATTAACCCTGGATTCATACTCCTCACGCTCCATAATAACGAGGGCGAATTTCTCTGAATACCTCCCGTTGTTATATTTCTTGCAGCAATTTCCACATGCATATTTCTTTGTGCTTTTCCTATGCAATGGGCGGCCCCGCTTGCACGATGGGCAGTATCTAATGTATTTGGCAGTGGGCGTTTGTACTTCAATGGTACTGTAGCATCGTTCTGGGCGCGCGCCTACTTTTTGGCATGCGGCTACCCAATCGGGGCCGTGCCCGGCAGCTCTTCCGGCAAGAGCATGTGCAATTTCATGGAGAATGGTGTCCTGGCTTTGTTCATAAGAATTGAGAAGAGCCAGGTGCTTGGAGACAGAGATGAGCTTATTGGTGTAATCACAACATCCAAAACGACGTTTAGCTCGATCCCATCGAAAGGACCAGCCATTTTGTGCCAATCCGTGGGTGTTGAGTGCCTCAGACGCAAACATCTCGATGCGCTGAATTTTGGCGTCTGATGGTGTTGTGGACATGTGTACTTTCACCAGCTAAATCGAAGTGCTACGGTAGGTATTGCTGGGTAATAATATCGGTTTTCTTTTTCTAATCTTCCATCTTTCCATGCAAGTCGCCAATCGGCTACGTTGGCAATATCAAACGCATTTAGAAGATCAACGCGGAGCTGAAGATTTGAAGTCTCAAGCCTGATGTTATATACCGCTCCCAAATCTACCTGGTAATAGGCAGGCAGTACATGTTCATCGGGGTTGCTGAAGTCATAGTCGCCGTTTATGTCAAACAGAGTTGAGTGGCCAAAGAAGTCGTAATAGGCCTGTCTGAATCCCCAGGACCGTCCCCATACACCCGTAAACCGAGCCGAGAACCACAGGGTATTGCGATGATTCCATTCCAGCCTTGTCGCCAGGCGATGGGGTTCTTCCCATGGAGCTGAAAACCAGGTATTTAAGAATAAGTCTTCTGATTTACGCCTGACCGAGGTGTAGTCATAAACGATAAACAAGGAAAACGGCGAAGGCGTCCAGGATGTTGTAATAGAAACTCCATGGGTAATCCCTTTTCCTTCAGAGAGAATATCGTTTAGGTCATTGATGGTTGAAAGAAATCGAGTATCAGCCCTGCTTTGGATCTGGTCCCGAGTTACGTAATTCAAGAACCATAAGCGCTGTTGGTATTTAAGATACCCTTCCGCTTGAAAAGTAAACCTGGAAGAAAGGGTATATAGGAGTGACTGTGAGAGGTGATACGCAATAGGAGGCCGTATGTCTTGATTTACGGGCACCCACAGTCTTTTGGAGGGAAAGAGTGCACCAGCGTTTAGGGTACTGACGTCTAGCTGAAGTAAATATTGCCGATAAAGTCCTGCGGCTGTTTGTACTGCGAACGAACTATTGTTGCCTGCTGCAAAATCAAATCGTATAGAAGCGCGAGGTTCTGCATAGACGGTCTTTCTGCTTGGCAGGTACGTCAACCGCGAGCCGAGTTCAAGTGCTGTATTTGATGAAAGCGATATTCTGTCTTGAATAAAAAACGACTGCCTGAATGTGCTGGAGTTATACCCAACACGCTCTTTATCAGTGACTACTACCTCTGCGTCTCCAGGGAAAGCAAGGTCTTCGGGTTCGGCTTGAAGAGAAGGAAGGCTGGTAAGTAGTGCATCGAGTGTACTTGTCGAATAGGTGGAGGCAATACCCAAAAGGAAAGAATGCCTGCCGGTAGCAATGTCTAGTTGTCCTTCCACTGCATACTCAGCCGTCGTGTTGCGATCCTTTATTTCGCTTGTAGGAAAACGAAGGTTTTCGAGGGACACGGTTGAAAAATCTGACTCGGGTAGTGCAGCTATGATTTGTTCTAGGCTGTCTACTTGAAGGTATCGTTGGTCCAGCGCATAGGTGCTTCCCTTAAGCTTTAAATTGAACAACGCGTTCTTTCCGAGTAGTGAGTGGTATTGAATGTGGCCTGCCAGGTTTTGCCATTTGTAGTCGTCAATCACCGACAGCAATGGTTGAAGGCTGTTTTCTGTGACATCACCGCCGGAAACAGGTGTAGGTAGATCGGGGTCCAGGCTTTGTGTGTTGAAAATTGCAGGCGGTATTAAGGAGCCGCCATACTGATTGGCCCCGTAATACACCGCGGTTTTAAACCCGGAGAAGGCGTTTGATTTGAAGCTGGTAGCTACATGGATGTCCGTAAATGAGAGTTCCGTCGAAGGAATAGGGCTGATGTCCAGCGCATTTTGCAGCAATGAAAGGTCGATCGAAGAGAACTGCTGGCTAGGTGAGAAGATCAAAAAGGGATCTGGGCGCGCCCAGTTGTTTAGCATATCCTGTAATTGAGGCTGGGAAATGAGATTCCAAAGGCTAAACCGCGTTGCAGCCATCACCGAAAAGCTCTTAGTATCGTTCCATTCCTTCTGCCAGGAAAGCCTGTTATTTATCGCATTGAGATCTAGTTGTGCGTCCAGCCTGGAATCGGATTCCAGGAATTGCCGGGCTTCGATGACCCCAGCGAGATGGCTGCCTTCTTCGACACCAAATCCTGATTTGTGGATCGTAAGCGATTGAATGGCAAACGGACTGAATGGGCCAATAATGCCTACAGCCTGTTGCGGTAGAAAGACGGGGACCCCGTCAATTCGAAGTTGGTGTTCGCCGGAATTACTGCCCTGTAAATGAGCATCTGCAGTAATGTCATTCATCCTGATGCCAGATATCGCTTGAAATTGGGCTAAGTAATTCGCTTCGTCAATCTGTTCGGCTGTGGATGAGCGAAGAAGAAGCGTTCGTTCTAATGCCTTGGAAGGTTTTCGAAGATGAAGCCCATCGATTACGATGGGGGTGACGTGTACCGGCTGGGATACAAGGGCGATGCGTTGGAACGTGTTGGTCCCCGGAAGTACATCTAGCGTGTCAACATTCACCGAGTAGCCAAGATACGTTGTTTGCAAGATATATCTGCCTGGTAGAAGAGCAGGGAGCGTGAACTGGCCTTGATGATTGGTGACTGCACCGATGTCCAATGTGTTGCTTGCAAGCAGTACATGCGCATCAGGTAAAGGCGTACCTGTTGTGTGATCGGTTACCAGGCCAGATAAATAGCCGTTTTGGGGTGGGACATTTCCTTTAGGCATGACGACAAATGTGCCGGATGCCAGGCGGGCAAACGTGAGTTGCGTAGTATCGAGAAGGCAGAGGAGGACATCATTTATCTCTGCTTCATTGATAATGCAATACACCTTCAAACCCTTCGTTAGGCGTGGGTCATAGGTTACCCCTGACCCAGTTATTGCTGAAAATTCAGCCAGCGCGGCGTCAAGACTAAGGTTTCGAAGATCAACGGTGTATACTGTTGACTCATTCGGTTGTGACTGGCTTTGCGCCTCCAGGATCACAAAAAAACTAAGTAGAATGCATATAAAGATGCGTATCACAACGTATTGATTTTGCCGGCGAACAGGTAAGCCCCGGAGTTGTTTTCTCTGATGATAAATAGAAACGGTTTATCGACTCGCATAACAGGAGGGAGGGGATCACCAACACTGGTTGTGCCTATGCCTATCGCTGTAACCGCAGCCGCCTCTGTGCCCTCTTCTGACACCTCGATGAATGTCTTATGGATAGCTTCTGATATATAAAGCGTTCTCTCGTCATTGATTCTAGAAAAATCAGCTTGTTGTGCAATGAACGCTTTTCGAATCCCTAGTGTCTGAAGAATCTGGTTAAGCGATTTTTTATACTCCAACTGGAATTTGGGTAGATATACATCCAGTGTTGTATAGGCTTTGTTGGCATCAAACGTCGTCAGGATGTCTTGTTGCGTACCCTCAAGTAAATCCTGCATGTCTTGGGTGGTATGGGGAAGAACGATGGACATGGTAAATAACGAGTCCCCGTATGGGAGATCGATAAATGCGGCTCGATCAGAGGAGTAATATTGAAAGGCCCCCCGTAGAGACATCATATCAACCATCGATGGGGCATCGTTTACGTTGAAAAATGACTCTTCCTGGGTGAAGTCTGGGTCAAACTGGTAGGTCCAGTCGCCTTTGAAGTAAACTGCGTTTATCAGATACATCAAGGTCTCTGGATCAATGCTTTCAATAATTTTGTCGATAAGGCCATTTGTATTTGTGTCTACCCAGGCATTGATTTCATCGACTGCTTCTTGCTTGTTAAAATCAAGCGCAGCAATCTCTGCAAGGAAATACGTTCTATTTTTAGCAAGGAACTCGTCCTTTACGCTGAATCCTTCTCTATACCATATTGAATTAGCAATATCGAAGGCGACTTTGTTGTCCAGCGTCGAAAGCAACTCAATGAGAGACAGGTAGGACTCATTAATATCTTGCTCTGATAGTCCCGACTTCTCAAGTATTTCAGCCATCTCATCGCGTGTATCTCCATCTGCACCGTTAAGGGTCATGCCAAGAGCCATGGAAATACTCAATGGAGAAATAAACACGTTTTCGTCTGGGGCATCGGCATGCAATGCTTGAAAGAGCTTCATGCCGAAAGAATTATCAGCAGCAATGATGTGCTGTTCGGCCTCCGTCAAGGCACGGCCAATTTCTGGAGTGTCCCCTGGATTTGTGGAGTCGCAAGCTGATGCAAACAATCCAAAAAAACAAACGAAAATTAAGGTGGGGAAGGTTTTGGTCATAGTTAAAAGAGCGTGATTATTCTTGATTTGAAGTGGGGGATAGGTTAAAGCCATTGGCTGTTTTTGAATAATAAAACGAATAAGCCTGGCTGAGGTCATCCAGTACTTGCTGAACAGTTTTTGGGGTGGGTTCGATATACGTTATGGGTAGGTCTATTAGTGCGTCTGGAACTGTAATGGATAGATTGCCCCTGCGTTGTAAGTCTTGTGTAATAGCCCCAAGCGGCATGGCTTGGAATACATACCCACCCTGGCGCCAGGAAAGCATATTTTTTGTTTTGTTTTCAGATAAATCTTCGGTTTCTGAGATGGCGGAATCTGCGAAAACGATTAGAGATTGTTGAGGAGACATGACCCTGCTATCCTGGGGGGAATCTGACGCCGAGACACTGATTTTCCCTTCTTCAAGCGTGATAGCGGTTTGTCTTGCCAACTCATTAGGCCAGGATGTGACGCTGAATTTTGTGCCCAAAACCTGGATTTCTGCGTTAAACGTTTCAACAATAAATGGCTTTTCTGAGGTTTGGATGTCAAAATATCCTTCTCCATGCAGTTGGACGCTGCGTGTTCGTTTTCCAGTGAAGGGTTTAAACGTAACTGACGAGCCACTGTTAAGGAGCACTGTAGAGCCATCAGGGAACGTGATTGAAGACATCGTGCCCAGCTCAGAGTGATACGTTTTGGGTTGATTCCAGAAAAAGTATCCAGCAGCAACTACCAGCAGTACCGATGCAGCTATTTTTAAAACAGCAGTAGGGAATAGGGGCAAAATGCGAGCTGGCTTATTGCGCAGCACGGACTCATTTTCAATCGCCTGTAGTACTTTTTCTGAAAAATTAGAATCAAAAGGCGATCCTTGATACGACCCAAGTATATCGGTAATAGTTTGCATGTCCTTGCTATTACTTTGGGGTTTATAATTATTGCCCCTGTTGGAGTCAGGCTCCAGACGGGGTGAGGATGTATTTTTATCTTGTTTCATCATTTACAATGGGCAGCAGGAAATCACGCAATTTATTTTGAGCTCGAGACAAGCGGGACAGAACGGTGCCTAGAGGGATATTGAGGAGTTCGGCTGTTTCTTTTGTTGAGTAGCCCTCGATGTATCTCAGTACGACAACTGCCCTGAAATCTGGCTTCAAGTTCAGGAGTGCTTGTTGGATTAATTGTTTGTTTTCGAGTTCTTCCAGTTTGTCCCTGGAAGCAGAAGCCACTGTATGGTGATCATCTTGCCGCTCAAAACGGCTCAAGAATCTTTTTCGCCGTTTCAGTTCATTTAGTGAAAGGTTCACTGCAATACGGTGAAGATATGTGCTCACGCTTGAGTCCCCTCTAAAGGAGTGAATGGACTTGTAAAAGCGAATGAACGTCTCCTGGCCAACATCTTCAGCCTCGTTGGTTTCTCCTAACATTGCTTTTACTGTCGTCGCGACCCGGCCTTGATATCTTTCAACGAGGTAGCGATATGCGTCAAGATGACCAGATCGCACTTGTTGAATAAGTTCTTCGTCCGTTTTGGCGCTCATGAGTTCAGATGCCGTTAAAAGAGGAATGCCCTTCGTTTCAGTGATCTTTTCAAGTTCAATAATCAATTTTATGTAATTGCAATTCGTTAAAGAATGCGATTTTTGAACTTAGACAAGAAAAAGTGCAGAGTTATTCCCGGATGATCCCGTACAGCCAAATAAATCCTGGCGGATTACTGTGATAGTACTTAGATAAGCGATATATAGTCCGTTTCTTCTATCGACATGCAGCCTGACGGAAGTAGGGTGCCAAGCCGTACATTGTCAATAGTGTGAGCACGTGTGGAATCGAAAGGGCGCTCTACTTTAATGTAGTTATCCGTGAATCCAAGCATCCTATCCTGTTTTTTGCTTTTTTCCCATAAAACAGGACGTGTTTGGCCTTTGTGGGACGTGTAGAATGCGGATCGTTTTTTATCTGAAAGCAGCCGAAGCACCTTGTTTCTTCGAGACCGCTCGCCTTTGGGGACGGGTTGATAAAGGTGTTGATCTACTTGCTTGACCGCGATGGTTTCTGGCCGTTCCGAGTACGTGAAAACGTGAAGATAGGAGAGGGGTAAGTCTTCAATAAACTGTACTGTATTATTGAAACCTTGCTCGTCTTCTGCAGGAAAGCCAACAATCACATCAGCGCCGATACAGGCATGGGGAAGCATCCTCTTAATGTAGGTTACGCGATCCTTGTAGACCTCTTTTCGGTATCGCCTTCTCATCTTGCCGAGCACGAAATCATCACCACTTTGTAGAGGGATATGAAAGTGAGGCTGAAAGTG
>JAHQVL010000132.1 GCA_019634345.1 Rhodothermaceae bacterium | reverse complement strand
GCATCTTCAAACAGGCGAATCTGTGCACGCAACTCATCCTTCAGTTCGTCTTCACTTACCTTCTGGAGTTGCTTGGTAACAGGCTTAAACAGATCGCTCCCTTTTGGCGACAATGATTTTGACCCTTTGTTTACCCTCCGCCCAGCAGTAACGGAAAAATGAAGGCCTATGCTGATGTGTGGAAATCTGTCCTGAAATTCTCTGACTTTCTCGACGTTGTTCTGCTCGTTAGTCCGCCGGTTGAGGACATTCGCAAACGCAGCAACAGAAGTAATCATGCCTCGCTCAGCCGCTTCCTCGATAGCGTCATCTATAATAGGTGAATGTCCGTAGTCATCTGCAGTGAGTATAAATTTCATGGGCCAAGTCATGTTTTATGGTTTCGGGGAATCTTCTTAGATTCCTTGGAATGTGTAAAAGGTACTGTTTCCTGATAAAATACACAGGAAAAAGTAGAAAAGAGGATAAGTGGACAATGCGGGTCTGATAGTCTAAATTAAACTACCTGCCAGAATTAGTCTCCCCCAGGACTCCCACCCTCCTTCCAACCCTTGTGTAAGATATGGCTGCTACATCCAGGGCCACGGGCCTGATCCTCCCCCTATTGCTCATCTTTTTGGGTATTACATTCAGCGTGAACGGATGTACCTCAACAAGTACATCCACGCTTGAATTACGCAAAGACGATCACATCGTGCTCATAGGCAATAATCTGTGCTCGCGCATGATGAACTATGGGCACTTCGAAACCGAAATGCACGTGCGATTCCCAGATAGTTTATTAACGATCCGGAATATGTGTGACGGTGGCGATACTCCGGGATTTAGACCCCATTCGGGTCGTGTCTCTCCCTGGGCCTTTGACGGAGCAGAGCAATTTCAGACTGAACTGGCAAAGAATTCTGATAGCAAAGGGCACCTGGAATATCCCGATGAGTGGATCAGCCGGCTGGGTGCAGATGTAATCCTTGCATTTTTTGGATACAGCGAGTCATTTGAAGGGCCTGACCATGTTGATACCTACAAGGCAGAATTAGACGCGTTTATAAAGCATACGCTGAATCAAACCTATAACGGCGAATCTCCCCCACGCCTTGCGCTGGTCTCCCCGATTGCTTTTGAAAATCTTTCGTCCATGTATGATTTGCCGAACGGCAAAAAGGAGAATGCAAATCTAGCCCTTTATACAACGGCCATGAAAGAAGTCGCTGAGGCAAACGAGGTTTTTTTCGTAGACGCCTTTGCTCCTTCCAAACAGTGGTACAACAGCCAGTCTAATCCCCTGACCACGGACGGATTCCAGCTCTCTGATGGCGGCTATGCAACATTTTCCGACTTCCTGATCGATGAGATTTTTGGAGAGCCCGAGGCATCTGCGGCTTCATCGCATCGCTCCATGATTCACCAGGCTGTACTGGAAAAAAACTGGCTATGGCACAACGATTTTAAAATCCCCAATGGCGTGCACGTCTTTGGAAGACGGTACGATCCTTTTGGGCCGGACAACTATCCCTATGAGCTCGAAAAAATTCGCCAAATGACGTCAATCAGAGACACCGCAATCTGGCTGGCCTCACGGGGTGAATCCATGGATGTTGAAAGTGCAGATGAGGCCACAATTCCACTACCTCCCGTAGAGACAAACTACATCCAATCAGAAAAAAACGGGAGCCTGGAGTACTTATATGGCCAAGATGCCCTGGATTTGATCGACGTACCGGAAGGGTACAACATTGAGCTATTTGCTTCAGAAAAAGAGTTTCCCGATTTGGCAAACCCCGTTCAGCTTTCCTTTGATAATAAGGGCCGGCTCTGGGTTGCCACTATGCCCAGTTACCCCCACTATAAACCGGGAGATGCTCGTCCTAACGATAAGCTCATTATTCTAGAGGATACGGACGGAGACGGAAAAGCAGATAAACAGACAACCTTTGCAGACGGGCTTCATCTCCCCATTGGCTTTGAGTTCGCTCCGGAAGGGGTATATGTATCCCAGGGCACAAACCTCGTGCTGATCACCGATGAAGACGGAGACGATCGTGCGGATAAGACAGAGATCATCCTGAGTGGGTTTGACGACCATGATACCCACCATGCTATCAGCGCCTTCGTTACGGATCCATCGGGCGCAATCTATATGGGTGAGGGTGTATTCCTGCATACCAATGTTGAAACGGCATACGGCCCAGTTCGAGCGACGAATGGAGGGTTTTATCGATATAGCCCACAACGCCGTTACCTGGAGAGGGTTGCCCAGGTTTCTATCCCAAACCCGTGGGGGATCGCCTTTGATGAGTGGGGGCAAGATATATTTGCAGAAACTTCTGGTCCTGCTGTTCGATGGATGTTGCTTGGCGAAGTGAAGTCGCGGTACGGCGTGGCCAACCCAAAGGGTCGGGATCTGATTGAGGAGGCGCACCGCGTACGCCCGACGTCCGGGTTGGAATTTGTTTCAAGCCGGCACTTCCCTGATGAGGTTCAAGGCGACCTGCTCGTCAACAACAACATCGGGTTCTTAGGAACGAAGCAACACCGGGTTGAAGATGATGGAACGGGTTTTAAAACCACCCATCGCCAAGACCTGGTTAGCTCCTCCGATCGAAACTTCCGTCCAGTAGACATGGAATTTGCACCGGATGGGTCGCTTTACCTTGTCGATTGGCATAATATCTTGATCGGGCACATGCAGCACAATGCCCGAGACCCCTTACGCGATCATGTGCATGGAAGAATCTACAGAATCACCTACCCCTCCAGGCCGCTGGTTGAACCGGCTAATATCGTCGACGCTTCTATCGAGGAATTACTGGAGAACCTGAAGCTGCCCGAGTACCGCACGCGCTATCGCACACGACGAGAATTGCGATCAAGGGATGCCGATGACGTCCTGGCTGCTCTTGATACGTGGGTAGAGAATTTGGACAGCAACGATTCAGGAGAATTGGAGCAGGATGAAAAAATCGAACATCATCTTCTTGAAGCACTGTGGGTGACATGGGGACTAAATCGTGTCGATGAGTCGCTGCTCAACCGGGTATTGGACTCTCCTGATCACAGAGCACGTGCAGCAGCAACAAGGGTGTTGAGATATGCAGGACATCAAATAGAAAACCAAACAGATCTTCTCGTAGAATCAGCCCGGGACGAGCACGGCAGAGTGCGCCTTGAAGCCATGGTTGCCGCTTCCTGGCTTGATGAAGAAGAGGGAATGCGCATATTGCAAGCAGCCGAGGAAATGCCCATCGACGAATGGATGGGAGACACCTATCAAACAGCGCTTGCACACCTGCAGGGCAAATCGTTAGAAGAAAAACAGGAGGAAGTGGCTATCACTTCGCTGGAAGGGGCCGACCGCGACCTGTATATCAGAGGAAGAAGAATTTACAGCCGAGACGGGTACTGCCAGACCTGCCATCAGGTAGACGGACGCGGTTTGTCTGCCTCCCAATTCCCTCCCCTCGCGGGCACGGATTGGGTAACGGGTAGCGAGGAACGCCTCATTAAGGTTGTACTGAAAGGGTTATTAGGCCCGATGACCGTTCTCGACAAAGAATACCCCGGGCATGTACCTATGACACCCTTTGAAGGGCTTCTTAATGATGAAGAAGTTGCAGCCGTGTTAACGTATGTACGCAACTCTTTTGGGAACGAGGCGTCGGTGATTTCACCGGAAAAGGTAGCGGAAGTACGAGCTTCTGTTGCCGACAAAGTAGGTTATTATTCCCCAGAAGAGCTGTTAAGAGAACATCCGTTGGAAGGCGCCCAATAGCAAAACGTACTGTCTCCAGCCTGGGTGTACAGAGCAAGTGCCTGTTACCAAACTATAAAAAAGCCTGATTGCCATGTGGCTGTCAGGCTTTTATTTTCTTACATATCTTGCACATGCATCGATATATATGTATATTCGTATGTGTATTTTACACTCTTCAGACAACTAACCCTTCTGGTAAGGCAACAATGACACATAATGAAACGCCAAATAGTGTCATGAGGCTCATTCGAACAGGTGGCCCCATTCAAGGAGCTACGTTTCGCATCACGAAGCCTCGTCCTTTGCGCAAAGTCGTAGAAAACGGCCAGATATTACCTGAGTACGCGCATATCGTGATCTACGACGAAGCCAAAGAGGAATCTCTCGAGCCATCGCTCATTCACTAAGCGGGTTATTTAATAGGATTTCCATAAAAAGGACACGCCTCCGTGATGAAGGAGTAGAACTTTAATGGCTATTTACATCCCATTCATCTATAGCTCTATCTACGCACCCCGGTTCAGCGTTGTGCTACATTAATCGCTCAGCTCCCCTACACTGCGTCATTCCTGCTTTCGGCGCCACTACATCATGGGGACTCCTCTTTCAAGAGCCAGCCTGGTGCTCACATTAGCACTGGTTGGTGCTTTTGTACTATTTATACCTCCCGCTACTGCTGACGGCTTGTCGGTCTCCGGGAACCATAGTGTCCTGGACAGCACCGCTGCTCCCGTTACCCTCTCCCTTGGCAACTTAAACCTTGGCGTAGCAGCTTTTGATGCGCGGTCCGGGACCGGGTACATCATGTATAGCGAAGAAAGCGTCCATATTCGATTCGCGTCTACCCCTCCAAGCCAGTGGAATGCCGATCATTTAATAGCCGTGGTGTTTGTAGATAACCAATGGTTTATTGACAATAACGAATTTGCGCTTGTCCCCTTTACGCCGCGAATGAGTGATCGATTGCTTGTTGAGGTTGACTTTGGTGCAAACACGGTCACGTCTCTTGAAGGCATTACTACAACCACAAACGCAATCACCACGGGATATATCAGCAGCGACCTCCTCGTTACACCGGAGGTATGGGGAGGCGATCCCGATGAAGGGGAGTTCTGGATTCAAGGGACCGAAGTTACCGTTGAGGGCAGTACGCCTACGGTCGAGATATTAGAGGGCCCTGCGGCAGATTCTACTATAACCTATAACGATCCTCTCTTCGCCTGGACAGCTTCTGACCTGGATGGGTCCGTCACCCATTTTTTCATTGACCTTGTCGGCCCTTCTCCTGATTCACTCACTCTTTCTGACACACTTTATCAATTTTCTGACCTTTCTAATGGAGACTACACGTTCTGTGTTACAGCTCAAGACAACAACAGCAACTCATCCTCAGCGGCTTGCCGATCCTTCTCCGTCAATTTCACACCTTCAAACGAATTACCCACCCTTCAGATTACCGACGGCCCCGAGGACGGTGGAACCATCGGCTATGCTAATCCACTTTTTGCATGGAGCGCAGAAGATACCGATGGAACTGTAGACAGCTTCTTTGTGGAGCTGAGTGGACCAACTCCTGACTCCTTCTCTACAACAGAGACCACTATCCAGTTTGAGGCGTTGCTCAACGGGGAGTATGCGTTTTGCGTCCAGGCGTTGGATAACGCTGGAGGTTTATCCGATGCAGCCTGCCGGTCGTTCACTGTACTGTTCAACGTTGCACCTACGGTTCAGATAACAAACGGCCCTGCCGATAGCACAGTAATTGCCTATAATAATCCCGCTTTCACCTGGGAAGGTGAAGACGTAGACGGTATTATAACCAGCTTCCTTGTTTCTCTTGAAGGTCCTTCACCGGATTCCTTTGCAACCACCAACACCTTTATTCAATATGCAGCAAGGGAAAACGGCGATTATTCCTTTTGCGTTCAGGCCATTGATGATAACAATGCGGTCTCTGATTCGACCTGTCGTTTCTTTACCATCGACATCCAGACTCAAAATACAGCGCCTGTTGTCACCATTAATAACGGACCGGAAGAAGGTAGTACACTCAATTACAACAATCCGGCGTTCTTGTGGAGTGGCGAGGACACGGATGGTGCGATCGATAGTTTTCACGTCGAGCTTAGAGGTCCATCATTTACTACGTTCAGCACTCAAGGCACTTTTCATCAGTTTTCTGATTTGCTGAACGGCGACCACGAGTTTTGTATACGTGCATCGGATAACGAAGCCTTGTTTTCCTCCTGGGAATGCCGCTCTTTCTCGGTCTTCGTTACGACATCAAACGTTCCGCCAACAGTAACTATTGAAAACGGGCCCGCTCAAGGCGACTCCCTTTTATTCAACAATCCGGCATTTTCCTGGTCTGGCGAAGACATCGACGGTACAGTAGACAGCTTTTTGGTCGACCTCCAAGGTCCAACTCCGGTCCAGTTTAACACCATTGCTACCTTCCAGCAATTCAATGCATTGGATAATGGAGCGTACTCGTTCTGTATTCAAGCCCAGGATGACCTGGGCGCCTTGTCTGAACAGTTGTGCCGTGATTTTGTGCTCGTAACAGCCACTCAAAACGAGATCCCTACGGTAACCATTGAGAACGGCCCTGAGGATGGGAGCACCATCACCTTTAATAACCCTGCTTTTTCCTGGGCAGGAGAAGATACCGATGGAGCGATTGAGGCATATACTGTTGACCTTATTGGACCAACTCCAATGTCGTTCTCCACTTCAGACACCTTTTTCCAGTTTCCTCCCCTCGCATCGGGCGCATATTCGTTTTGTATCCAGGCCCTGGATGATAAGAGCGCGTTGTCCAGCTGGGTGTGCAGGCAATTTAACGTCAATAGTGCAATTACAGGCTCACTAAAAGACCTGGTCATCAGTCAAGACGGAGCCATTCTACAAATCCCCCTTGTGCAGGAGTCTATCAAGATTTACCAGTCGGACGTATTCATTGAGTCCAGGACAACGGACGGACAAGGTGGATTCTCCATTCTGGGGCAATACGGACAGGGGAATTATCAACTTATTACTGAATTTACAGAAACGATTGAGGGGATCGACGCCCCCGTATCCATCCAACACACCCTGCCTATTGTAGAGAACGAGGCCCTTGATATCCTCGTTACCAAAAGCATGGCCGTCGATCAATTCGAGACTCTAAGTCGCCTTTCCAATCACCCCATCAGTTCAGCATTGTTTGACGGTGAGCCTGGCAATGTATCGATCGGTCCTCTTTATAATCTTGAGCAATTAGAGAGTCAACTCCGTGCGTGGCTTGGTTCACTTACCTTCGATAATG
>JAHQVL010000131.1 GCA_019634345.1 Rhodothermaceae bacterium | reverse complement strand
GAAGGCAATGAAAATTATACGCAGTTCGACATCGTAGAGCTCTCCAGAGCACTTACCGGGTACTATATCGATTACAGTGATTTCACCACGCAGTGGGATCCCGATCGGTATGACGATGCCCCCAAAGTATTATTCGGTCTCGAAGGCTCTTATAACACCCAAGGGGCCATTGATCACATTTTTGACGTACGCGCTGAACAGATCGCTACGTTTATCTGCCGAAAGCTATACATCGAGTTCATACATACCACGCCGGACGAAGCCTATATCTCCGAGCTTGGGCAGCTCTTTATCGAGCATGATTTCGAGATAGCTCCCGTCATACGGGCTCTGCTCAAAAGCGAACGGTTTTTCGATGGCGCCCTACGTGGTGCGCAGATTAAGAGTCCGGTCGGTATGATGGTTAACCTCTTGCATCAAATAAATTTCTCATTTACAGCACTGAAACCGTATGAAGCGCTCTTCCTGGGATCTTCAGATCTAGGGCAACAACTGCTTGGACCGCCTAATGTGGCTGGTTGGAAAGGGTACCACTCCTGGCTCACAACCACAACTATACCCTCACGCTGGGAGCTCATTGAACAGTTACTGCGAGGTGGCATAACAGGATACGAGAACAGCCTGGTACCCGTTGCATCAACCCTGGTTAATGCATTTGACCCGCTATTGGCCTTTAAACTTCCGGTAGCTCTTGCGCAACACTTCATCACTGTACCACTAGAAATCATGGGCTACGAAGCCCCCTCAGGGGATTTTAGTGGAGACCTGGAAACATACCCCATTCCTAGAGACATCATGAATGGCCCAGCCTACCTTCGTGATCTGCCGAAAATATTCCTCGCAGGCATACCCTGGTATGAATGGAGCCTGTCCTCGCCTGGAGTCGTCAATCAGTTACTCGACTATGCGCAGTTCCTTATGGAATTGCCAGAGTATCATCTGACGTAGTAGCTAGCCTATTTGTAGACATGCACAGTCCAAAACGTAATATCGACCTCCCAGGAAGTAAGCTAGAACATGGTGCCGCTCATCAGGCCGCCCATGATCGGTGGACGCGACGAAATTTTATGGGCTCGCTTGGGCTGATGGCGGGTGGAGCGCTCATGCTTGGTAGTACACCTGTAAGAGCCTTTCAACCTACCCCTCTAATGACGCACCTGCACCAGGAAGAGTCCGACCGTGTTCTGGTTTTGGTTCAGCTGTTTGGTGGAAATGACGGACTCAACACCTTGATTCCTTTTGATGATGATGAATATTATCGCGTTCGCCCCAGCCTGGCTATTCCTAAGTCAGAAGCGATTCCGTTTCAAGACAACCAGGGCTTTCACCCCTCGCTCTCTTCCCTGGTGCCTATCTTCGACGACGGAAGAATGGGTATCATCCAGGGTGTTGGATATCCTGACCCCGACCTGTCTCATTTCAGGTCAACCGATATCTGGCTTACCAGCTCAGAACCGAAAGAATACTTAAAATCAGGATGGGTAGGACGCTCAGTGGAAACCATTCTGGATCAAATGGGCCAACTGGATCATCCGTTGGCAGTCCAGTTGGGATCTGCAGCGCCTCTGTTATTTAAGGGCACCCAACGGACTACAGGAATGACGATAAACAACCCGGAGCAATTCGACCGGCTTGCCGGATCCGGGAAGTTGTATGACACCGAAGCTGTGCCTGATTCACCACTAGGTACAGAGCTTGCCTTCGCTCGCTCAATAACGAACGACGCCTTTCGATTTGCAGGAACGATTCAGAGCGCCGCTCAAACCGGTACAAACAGCGTCGATTACCCACGCTACCGTGACTTCGGTGCAAACATGGCGATTGTTGCACGATTGATCAAAGGCAACCTGGGTGCAAAAATCTACCACGTGGTCCTAAATGGATTCGATACGCACGTCCTACAAGCGAATAGACATCAAATACTTCTCCAAACGATTGCGGATTCAATCAGTGCCTTTACACAAGATCTCGCCAGCGAAGGGCGGGATAAAGAGGTATTGATCATGACCTTTTCTGAGTTTGGCCGGCGCGTTGGAGAAAACGGATCCAATGGAACAGAACATGGTACGTCTGCCCCTCTCTTTCTATTTGGCCCCAGAGTGCATGGAGGGGTCTATGGATCCATCCCCAATCTCACTGATCTCGATAGGTTCGGAAATCTCAAACTTCAGTACAACTTCCGAAACGTCTACCATAACGTACTCCTGGATTGGTTCGGATTTTCAACCGAGCGAACGTCATCTATCATCGGCCAGGATTACGCAAACATCGGTTTTATCAACAACGCTGTTGGTATCAATACAGTAGGCGAACAGCCAGCTCGCTCCTTCTCCCTATCGCAGAACTACCCAAATCCCTTTAGGGATCAAACAACCATCAGGTACGAATTGGATCAACCGGGTCCCGTACAATTGCAGGTATTCGATCTGCAAGGCCGTATGGTCAAGGAACTCACCCAAGGCACACAGCCGGCTGGCGAGCACTCCGTCACCTTCTCTGCAGGCCGGTTACCAGCCGGCACCTACATGTGCCGGTTATCCGCAAATGGCTCTCAGGAGACCCGAAAAATGATCCTCGTCAGGTAGCTTTAGCTGTTGCTTTCTTTTCAACGAACACCTTCAGATCCTGAAAAAGACGATCCCCCACTTTCTGCATCTGGGCATTGAATAGAGGAAAAAGGAACGTTCCCGCAAACCATCCCATTCTGAGTACACCCCGGCATGTTACCTCCGACGTGTTATCTGATACTGCTTTGACAGACCAGTTATTCTCGGCGTACTTGATAAAAAAAGGCAATCCCTTCACCGCTTCATACCGAAAGCGCATATTCTGCTCATCGTAATCCCTCAACTCTTCTCTAACTTGTCCAAAGCCATTGGCTTTGCATACGCGTGCGGATATGGGTGCGTCTAATGGAGACGCCTCGTCAACAATGCCTTTGGATGATTTCATGATGCTTGCCCACTCGGCGATGTCGCCGAAGCGATGCGCGAGAACCTCCCATACAACGTCTGCCGGTGCGTTAATCTGTATGTTGCCGTGCATTTCTTTTTCCATAAACCAGACCTCTCTGTTTATTTTTTGTCCACAGGCAATTGAATCTCTATCACCGAGTTTCCCAGTGCTCCTTCCCCTTGCATGTCCAACACAATTTCACGGTAGGGACCAGCCATTTTATACCCATTCACTTCTATCCATTGCGCGATCTTACCCAGTGCTTGAAACACAAGGTCCGCCCCGCCAACCTGGACGGCGGTTGCCATGTGTTCAACGGCGGGTAACTCCTGTTCAGTCAGTATAACCTCCTCGGTCACTACCAGTGGTTTTGGGTGCTTTTTCTTAAGGTAGTAACCAACCTGGATGTCGTTGTCTTCGAGCTTGAACTCCTCCGTATACACCACCGCAGCAAACGGACCAATAATAGATGGACCGAGCCGCTGTGGGACAGCCTGCATCAGCAAACCCACAAGCCCCATCGCATCCTCTGGTTTCTCGACCACCGTTCGCAAGGACAAGAAGCGTTGCGATGGAATGGACTTTAAGACAACCTCCGCTTCGCTGGATGACTCTCCTGCGTCTGCAAGCCGGGCTTCGATACGGCGTAATCGTTGCTGCTCGTCAGCAATCGCCTTCTCGCTTTCCGACTTCTTTAAGATCAACATCCCCTTGATCTCCTCGTCGGACACCTGGTCAGCCACCATACGCTGAATTTCATCGAGGTTAAACCCCAGGTCCTTGAGCGCTAGAATCCGATTCAATTGGGGTAGCTGGTGCGCGCTGTAGTAGCGGTACTTGGTAAACGCATCAATGTGAGCCGGCTTAAACAGCCCAATCTCATCATAATAATGCAGCAACCGCTTCGACACCCGCGACAACTTGGAAAACTCCCCGGTACTAAACATGCCTGTACACCTTCATTCTTAGTTATGCCCCTAAGATAAGGTGTGACGTAACGTGAGAGTCAAGGAGGGATTTGACATGCAGGAATCAGCTCACTAAAGAAATTACCTCTACACCTAATTTATCTAGTTTCTGCTGGGCTTTTCTTGAATTGTAATCGGTTTGCAGGCCATAGAAGTAACCATCAGAGAGGCCTAGAGCACGAGAAATCCGAATACCTGTTTCTGCCGTCACATCACGTTTCCCATGTATGATCTCAGAAATTCGCCCCTTGGGAATTCCTGTAACCCGAGCAAGCCGGCTTTGAGTCAGATTTAGAGGGTCAAGGAACTCCTCTTTGAGAATAATCCCAGGATGGTCAATTTCAATATACTTAGCGTGCATAGTGGTTGTTTATTTGGACATAGTACGCATCACCATTTTCCCACTCAAAACAGATCCGCCATTTTTGATTGATCCTAATACTATGTTGACCCAACCTATCCCCTTTTAGTCTTTCCAGGCGATTACCAGGAGGAATTCGAAGGTCTTGTAATAATGTAGCTGTATCGATCAGTCGGAGCTTTCGTAAAGCACTCTTTTGTATCGACGCGGGCAGTCGAGTAGATACCCTGCCATAAAACACATTGGCAGTTTCGTCATCTCCGAACGATCTTATCATCTCTAAATACTACAAACAAATCCAAGAGATCCCATAACGGGAACCCCCTATATCAAAAAACTTCTTGCATACATAGACGCAAGAAGTCCGTCGAAATAACGCTTATGAATATTTATAGCCGCATTAACTGATCATTCTATTCGCCCCTCTCAATCAGCCCTGATATATTTCCACTAGACTCACTTTATGGGTGCATTACACACTATAACCAGAAACCAGAAACCAGAAACCAGAAACCAGAAACCAGAAACCAGAAACCAATCAAAAAAATGTTTTTGATTGAAAGGTACAGGGCGAACTATCGGTCCTACTATTCATTGGTTTACTATTAATTATTCGATAGTTCGCCCTTACCAGGTCTCGGGAGGACGTGCTTGTAGGTTGTGATCTATATGACCGTGATCTATATGGATACGATGTGGGTTTCCCAGTTTTTTCTATAGGGTTTGACAACCAGTTTCACTTGTTCATTCCCTCGTTTGTAAATAACCGTGCGAGTACGACCTCTTTTCCTTACGGATACTCGTGTAAAACCTACCGCAACGAAGTCGGTGTGATGTGCTTTTAGGATGTAGTCGGGGCGATCTTTATACACGATCACGTGCCCGTTGGCGACCGCGCGCTTCCGTACCACCACGACGTCCGGCGCGGGACGGACAGTAAGGAGGCCGGGGCGGTACGAAAACGCACGAACAGAGGGCCCACCAATATCGATACGGATACGAGCAACTTGTGCTTCTGCTTGCCCGGGAATAACTGTGAGCAGGGCAAGCAGTGTGAGTATGAGGCTAACGCTATATTTCATTGATCTATGTAAAGTTTACCGGGTGCAAAGCTAATTCTTGACCCCAGTACACGGCGGGTTACTGCGTACCCCTAACCACTCAGAAAAATTATTTTCTGAGTGGGCGGGTTTAGTGCTTCGCAATCAGTTGGATGGGCATACCATCTGCGTGTCGGGTTTATTGCTTCGCAATGGGGAGGAGCACCACTTGGGTTGTTGCGGCAGCCGTTCATCATTTGCCTTCCCAGATCCCTCGATCGCTGCGCTCCAACGGGATGACAAGGGATAGAGGGTGTGGATCGCGGCCAAGAATCATGGCATTCCCACAGTGGGAATGGCACAGGGAAGCGTTGCAATGTGTTATTCCCAAAGAAAGACCGTGGTGAATTTCATTCTCAGGATGCTCACATGCCTTGGAAACAGGACGTGCAGGATTGTATCACTGTCAAAACAACAACCAGATACTGGGTTTATTGAGCATTTGGTGGCAATCATTATTGGGAATGGGACGCAGACGAAACGCCGAGTCTCGTTCCCACACTGGGAATGAGGCGCAGCGGCTTGGATGTATCCTTTTTTCAAGACGGGAAACGAGATGCAATCTCTCCCTGAGACATTCCGGGGTGGGACTGGGCGTTTTCTGTGCCGACATGTGGTATTCCCAAAATGCGCACAGAGCAGCGACCCACTAACCCGGCCCTTTCATGCCCCTATTTCGGCCAAAAATCACCTTTTCAACAGAAATGCCCGCACTTCGGTGTCTTCAATTATTTTGTATTGCTGCATACCATGGCGAAGGTATTTGTGCTTAGGAGCGGAATACGTACTGTCAAAAGCCATCCCAACCATTGTATAATTCGTCAACGAGATATCCTCTTGAGAATAGTATACCTCTGCACGATGTAGTACCACTGCTGGGATCAATGACCGGTCGAAGATCTCTGACTCTATGTCTACCACGATGCCCTCTTCCACTGGCAAATCACCGAAAGAAACACCTTTTTCGATGACCTGATCTTCGATCGATATCATGTGTTGGTCTGGACGAACCTCTAGCGTGTAGGGAAAGTCATCAATCGTAAAATCTACAGGTATGACCTCTGGATAATTCACTTCAGGCCGTTCAACAATAAAAGCATAAACGTCCAGGTTGATGCTATCAGTACTTGCCTTCTTATCAAGGGGTTGTGGTACCGTATACACGGCATCGAATAATTGTGGCATGTGCCCCTCAGGTACTAACAATAAATAAATACTTCTTGTGAGTTCGGGTCCTAATCGCTCATCATATTCCCGCCCATAACCAAATCCTGAAGAAGATATTTTGAGATTCTCATTTGGAAACTGCTGTAGATCGACGGCTAGTTCCTCCGGTAATATGAGCGTCCCAATCCTGGGAACTTCGATATTTCTTACAGCCCATATTTCGTCGGTATACTCGCCAATATTGATGCTAAATTCGGAAACAGGTTCTTCCACCTGCGTGTCACATCCGGAAGAAAAAACAAAAGCAATGCACAATAAGCAGATAGAACGATTCATAGCTAACCCCAGTAAAATTAGAATGGTAGACGATACAGGTGTTGGTAGCTATCGTTCAGAGGCGAATGCTCTTAGAGGTGTACTCGGAGTTTGAATAAAATAAATATCTGTACTAGGGTTATGCATAGTCCATACGGAAAGATCCTAAAAGGGCTTAAATTCCCCCACCAAGGAACCATTTAGCCCAAAATCCTTATTGCTCCCTACAACAATATATACCCCCACACCCTAGTTTTATAAGCTGTTTCACGTTCCGAGTTGATCAGATATCCAATCTAACTCGAAACCCGACACGCAGATGGGTATGCCCATCTAACTGATTGGAAGCAATAAACACGAAACCAATCAAAGAAATCGTTTCGATTTTTTGACTGCTTAAATCCACATGAAATACCTCGCATTCCTCCTGCTCTTTGCCCTCCCCCACTTATCGCATGCGCAGATCTCGTCTGTGTCAGAAGCGGATTATCAGAGAGCGGAGCGGTTCCTGAGCCAATTTACACAGCCGCTGGTGTATCAGACCAGCGTTAATCCCAATTGGGTTCGTCCCGATGCCTTCTGGTATAAAAGCCAACGAAAGGACGGCACTTTCTTTATGCTTGCCGATCTCCGAAGAAAGTCCAACGAACCTCTCTTTGATCATGGCCGGCTGGCCGAGGCTTTAGGCAGTGTTGCAGATACGACATTTTCTCCCACAGAGTTACCGATCACGGATATCAGCATGGGTGGCAACCAGCGGGACATCACGGTTCACATGGCGAACATGATGGCGGAGTGTAACCTCCGCAGATATACATGTGTCGGTAGCGAACCAGAAAAACGCCGCCAGCGGGTGGCCCGAAACAGTATTTCCCCAGACGGCATGCACCAGGCGTTTATTAAGGATCACAACCTATGGGTGCGCAATTTAGACTCGGGCGACGAGAAAGCATTGACTACCGATGGTATCGAGGACTATGGGTATGCGACAAACAATGCCGGCTGGATTCGCGGAAGGGACCCCGTCCTCTTATGGTCACCAGATTCTAAAAAAATCGCTACGTTCCAACACGATGGGCGCGGCGTGGGCACCATGCACATGACGTCGACCGAGGTTGGGTTGCCCAAGTTGGACTCCTGGAAGTACCCCCTGCCGGGTGATAGTGTCATCTTCCGGATCAGCCGAGTCGTAATCGATGTAGCGTCTGGAGAAATGGTTCGGCTCAACATGCCGGCTGATCCCCATCGAAGCACCACCACGGACCATATCGCTGGCCGTGGAGGCAAGTTTCTGGATGTACGCTGGAGTGAGGATACCTCCCAACTGGCTTTCATCTCCAGCTCACGGGATCATAAAGTGGCTACGCTTCGCATTGCAGATACACAATCCGGCGACGTCCGCACTGTTTTTGAAGAAGTAACCGAAACGTATTACGAGTCGGGAGCTCGGATGGAGAACTGGCAGGTGCTGTTTGATAGCAACGAGTTTATCTGGTTCTCCGAAAGGGACAACTGGGGTCATCTCTACTTGTATGACCTGGAAACGGGTGAACTCAAGAACCGCATTACATCGGGCGAATGGCCCGTCCTTCAGATGCGCCGCGTGGATGAAGACGCACGCACCATCTACTTCACCTCTGGCGGTCGCGAAGCCGGCGACCCCTACTACCATCATTTTTACAGCGTCAACTTCGACGGCTCAAACCTGGCCCATTTAACGCCAGAAGATGCGAACCACGTGGTTCAACTCTCACCGAATGGAATGTACTTCGTTGACACCTATTCCACCCCGGTTCAGCCTCAGCAAACCGTGGTTCGAAATAACGAGGGAGAGTTGGTACTCCAAGTACAAAAAGCCGACGTATCCGAATTGCTCGCTTCCGGTTGGGTCCCACCTGAAGAGATCAAAGTAAAAGGCCGTGATGGAGAGACCGACATTTACGGACTCATGTACAAGCCAAGCGGGTTTGATCCGTCCAAAAAATACCCCGTCCTCAACTACCTCTACCCGGGTCCTCAGTCGGGCAGTGTAGGCACTCGGAGTTTTTTCGCTTCACTACGGGATAAACAAGCTGTTGCTGAACTTGGGTTTATCGTCATTGAAGTGGATGCGATGGGTACGCCCGGCCGCTCCAAGTCATTCCATGATGCCTACTACGGGAATATGGGTGACAATGGCATCCCGGACCAGATGGCGGCCATCAAAGAACTGGGCAGCCGGCACGATTGGATTGACCTTGACAAAGTAGGCATTTGGGGCCACTCAGGGGGTGGCTTTGCGTCTACGCGTGCGATCCTGGCCTATCCTGAGTTCTACAAAGTAGCCGTCTCCGGTGCCGGCAATCACGACAACCGGAACTATGAAGACGACTGGGCAGAGAAATGGCAAGGCCTCTTGGAAACCAATCCGGACGGT
>JAHQVL010000130.1 GCA_019634345.1 Rhodothermaceae bacterium | reverse complement strand
GAATCAATAGAAGATCCTATTCAGCGAGAGCAGGTTCAGGAAGATTACACACAGCCTCAAGTCAACAGCGCCGTTCGATATACCTTAAGGTCTGCGAACGTAAATCCCTTGCGCCGTGAACAAGGATATAGTTTTGAAGGGGCATTTGAGTTGGGGGGCAATTTGCTTCCCTATTTACTCGATAGGTATGTCCATACGCCAGGTGTATTGGAAGGGCAGATACCCGGCCTGTCTCTGTTTCGAGGGAGTGGCTCGCGAAATGACTTGATTTACCGGCAGTATATGCGCTTTTCGTCGGACCTGCGCAAATATAAATCGGTTAGCCAAAACACGGTGTTTGCTTGGAAGTTCATCACCGGGATAGCGCACCCAATTGGAGAGGCAAATCTGTTGCCTTTTGATCGGCGGTTTTATAGCGGAGGTGCTTCTAGCGTCAGAGGATGGGAGTTGCGTTCTTTGGGGCCAGGCAGGGCTTCCCCTATGATTGATGATTCGATGCGTACTAACTCTGGAATAAGTATCTTAGGGGCTGATATCAAACTAGAAGCTAGTGTAGAATTTAGGAATACCTTGCTGAGGCAGGTTTTAGCAGCTGATTGGATTTTAACTTTTTTTGGCGATGCCGGAAATGTGTGGCTTGGGCCAAGAAACCCTGGTAGCCCGGATGGCCGGTTTAGATTAAATTCGTTCTACAGAGAAATTGGAATTAGCGGGGGCTTTGGATTGCGATTTGCCTGGGATTATTTGATACTTAGATTGGATCTGGCGTATCAAGTGTACGATCCTTCCCTTGATGGTGGCTTTGTGAACAATTCCTTGCGAAGTCCACGGCTTCATTTCGGCATCGGACACGCTTTTTAGAATAGGATACTTCATTTGAAGAAACGATCTTTTTCGATATTGAATTTTAGAGACTGGATTGGGCAGTTATACAGAAGGACAGTTAGCCGGTCGGCTAATGTGAACTCTATGGAAGTTGCTCATGTGCTTAAGACAGTACCCTTGTTTTCTGGTTTTGGGTGGCGGGAGCTATTAAAATTCGCTGATGCACTGCATGTACGCAGGTATCAGAAAGATGAGTACCTGTATAGGGAGCGAGATCCCGGATTGGGTATGTACATCGTGCAATCGGGGAGAATCCGTCTTTTAGTGGAAGATGAGGAGGGAGGGTTGCATGAAGTGAAACAAGTATCAGAGTTTGAGTTGCTGGGAGAATCCGCGTTGCTTGGTGAATATAGAAGGATGGAATCTGCGCAAGCGGTTACCGAAACCATCGTTTTGGGGTTCTTTCGGCCAGAGCTTAAGTCAATGATAAAAAGGGATCCCAAAACGGCTGCCCTCTTGCTGTTTGCGTTGGCAGAGCATGTTTCAGAGCACTTCGTTCAACTGTCTTCGTATTTGATGGAAAAAGATGGAAAGATGGTAGCTCGAAGAATTATAGATACGTCAAAATCGCGTGTAGTTGGTTTTCAGGATTCGTCGCCATCGTTCATTGTCAGATCGTGAGTAGGGTATTGCTGTGAAAAAAGGGAAGGAAATAGAGCTAACGGTCGAGAAATTTGCAGATCGTGGGAAGTCTTTAGCCAGGATTGATGGGTTTGTTGTTTTTATCCCTCAAGCTGTACCTGGAGACAAAGTGCGAGTACGTATTCGCCGGAAAAAGAAAAACTTTGCAGAAGCCGCTTTGCTCGAGGTTATTGAGCCCAGTGAACTGCGAACAAGCCCTCGATGTGAGTACTTTGGTACCTGTGGTGGTTGTAAGTGGCAGCATGTTGATTATGAGGCTCAGCTTGAAGCAAAAAGACAAAGTGTTAAAGATGCTCTCGAGCATACGGGTGGATTTTCGGGAATCGATGTGCCGGCTACCTACGGAGCGGAGGATATATTTCGTTATAGGAATAAAATGGAATATTCCTTTAGCGCTTCGAGGTGGTTGACGACGGAGGAAATCGCGTCTGGTAAATCCTTTAACACAGCGTTTGCACTGGGCATGCACGTGCCTGGACGATTTGATCGAGTAATTGACCTGCATTCTTGCTTTTTGCCGGCCTCTGTCAGCATGGACATTGTTAATGGAATGAGGGCGTTGGCTTTAGAGGAGGGGTGGTCTTGCTGGAGTACATCTACTCGATCCGGTTTCCTTCGGCATCTTGTTGTTCGAACAGGGGCTAGGACCGGTGAGGTCATGGTTAATCTGGTAACTAATGGCTTTGATGAAGAGCGTTTTGAGAAGATTAAACAGTATCTGAAGGATTCATTCCCCGCGATAACAACCTTTGTGAATACGAGCAATACGGGTGTTGCACAGGTTGCGATAGGAGAAAAAGAATACATTGGGTTTGGAGACGGGGTAATTCACGATGAGATAGGCGGTTTTAGATTTGAAATTGCGCCTTCGGCCTTCTTTCAGACCAATACGAAGCAGGCTGAAAAGTTATATGAATTTGTCCGCGAGTTCTCTGAACCTCGTTCGGATGATCTGCTGTATGACCTGTATTGCGGTGCCGGCACCATCTCGCTATTTATGGCGCCCCATGTAAAGCATGTGGTGGGTATTGAATTGGTCCCAGAGGCTGTGAAAAATGCCTATGCAAATGCGTCGGCAAATAATGTGCAGAACTGCACGTTCGCTCAGGGAGATATGAAGAATCTTTTTGATGCAGAATTTGTTGCCCGCCATGGAAGGCCTGATGTTTTTATTGTCGATCCTCCTCGAGCTGGAATGCATGAAAAAGTTGTAAAGGAAATTGCGGATCTTAAGCCAGAGCGATTTGTGTACGTGAGTTGTAATCCGCAAACACAAGCTCGGGATATAAAACTTTTGGCAGATTTGTACCATGTAGAGCAAATTCAACCTGTAGATTTGTTTCCGCATACGACTCATATCGAAAACGTAATCAAGATGCGACTACGTTCTGACGTTTAATTTCAACAGTATTGTTGCTGCTGAAACATATATAAAATTCGTAGCGCTGAACGATGGTATGATTTTCTTTAGTATGTATTCCGTTAACATTCCAATCCAATAATTATCTGTCACAATTACCTGGGAGCCATAAAATTGAATTGTAAATAACTCTAATTAAGAGATATAGTTAATATTCGAAGAGTTATGAATCCTTCGTTTATGCATTTCGTTACGAAAACGATGACCCTTGTAGCATTGGATTAATCATTAAAACCTAGAATAACAGTGAGTTATAATACAGGCTATATTGAGGATCTGTATAATCAATATCTTGCCGATCCTCAAAGTGTTAGCGAAAGCTGGCGTGACTTTTTTGCGGACTATCATCCTTCGGAGTCTTTTGTATCTGTACAGGACAAGAATAAAGAAGCCGGTAGTCAGCCTGTCGCAGTAACAACTGCAGTTCCTTCTGATGTGCAAGGCGGTGATGGGGCACTGACTGACCCTATTCATCCTGCTTCTGCGACTACATTTATCACAGACGATGTAGATATCAAGCCGCTTAGAGGAGCAGGGGCGAAGATTGTAGAGAACATGGAAGCAAGCCTGGGGGTCCCCACTGCGACCTCTGTGCGTAATATCCCAGTTCGGCTGCTGGCGGAAAATAGAAAACTGATTAACGAATATCAGCGCTATGTGGGGGGGAATAAGGTATCTTTCACGCACGTTGTTGCTTTTGCCATAGTGAAAGCCCTTTCAAAGTATTCAAACATGAATACGACGCTGAGTCATCAGGATGGAAAACCTCATCATGTCGTTCCTAAAGGGGTGAACCTGGGGCTAGCTATCGATGTGGAGCGTAGGGGCCGGCGGAGCCTCCTGGTCCCCAATATAAAAGACGCTGGGACCATGAGTTTTACCCGGCTGCTTGGGACCTACAATGACCTTGTATTCCGGGCACGGGAAGGTAAATTGCAAGTCGCCGATTTTCAGGGAACGACGGCTACATTAACAAACCCGGGAATGATCGGTACAGCCCTGAGTGTACCCAGGCTTATGCCAGGGCAGGGTGTAATTATTGGCGTTGGGGCGATAGGGTATCCGCCGGAGTACCAGGCAATGCCCCCAGGCGTGATTAATAAGTTGGGTATTTCACAGATCATGACGATCACGTCTACCTATGACCATCGCGTGATTCAAGGTGCAGAAAGTGGTGCATTCCTGGCATATATAAGCCAGTTGCTGCTTGGTCAGCACGGTTTTTATGCAGAAATCTTTGAAAGCCTGGGCATTCCTTATCAACCGTACTCTTTTTCGTTGGATACCACGCCTCAGATGAAATCTGGCGGTGCTGGTAAAGAGGAAATGGATCTGATCCGGAAGCAGGCCAGTGTGATGCAATTAATCCGTGCCAGTAGGGTGCGCGCTCACCTTCAGGCAGATGTGAATCCGCTTGGGTATAAATGGTCGCATCATCCTGAGCTAGATCCTGCAAAATACGGACTTACAATCTGGGACCTTGATAGAGAGTTTATTACCGGGGGATTAGGAGGAGATGACGTATTACCTCTCAGAGAAATTCTGGATATTTTACGCCAGACCTACTCTCGAAAAGTTGGGATCGAGTTTATGCATATCTCCGATCCTGTTGAGAAGAGATGGCTCCAGGAACGGATTGAGCCAGTCAGGGCATCGGATCCTATTCCTCATCACATGAAGCGGCGGATCCTTCATAAGTTAAACGCGGCAGAAGCGTTTGAAGGATTTTTGCACACGAAATACATAGGGCATAAACGATTCTCTCTTGAAGGGGGAGAAACGATGATCCCTATGATTGACGCATTGCTTTCCGATGCAGCTGACCAGGAAGTTCAGGAAGTTGTAATTGGAATGGCTCACCGTGGCAGGCTGAATGTTCTCGCGAATATTTTGAACAAGCCTTATGAAGTAATATTCTCTGAGTTTGAAGGAAGCATCGACCCGAATACCACGCAAGGTTCTGGGGATGTAAAATATCACCTTGGTGCCAATGCGGAGCATGTGGCACCCAGTGGCGCTTCCGTGAAACTCTCATTGGCTTCTAATCCCAGTCATCTCGAGGCCGTGAATCCCGTTGTTGAAGGGATGGTTCGTGCGAAGCAGGATCTGATTCGATACGAAAACCTGGAAGCGCCTGGTGGCGATTATAAAGATGCGGTCGTCCCTTTGCTGATTCACGGGGATGCGGCGTTCGCTGGCCAGGGAGTGGTTGCTGAAACCCTAAACCTCAGTCAACTAAGAGGATATACCACTGGCGGGACCATTCATCTGGTGATCAATAACCAGATTGGTTTTACAACGACCTCAGATGACGCACGCAGTTCTACTTATGCTACTGACGTAGCTCGCATGATTCAGGCACCCATTTTCCATGTAAACGGAGATGATCCAGAATCGTGTGTTCGTATTATTCGGTTGGCTCTTGATTTTAGACAGGTCTTTAACAAGGACGTAGTTATTGATCTGCTTTGCTACCGGGTTCATGGGCACAATGAAGGTGACGAGCCCACGTATACGCAGCCTCTCCTCTATAAAAAGATAGAAGGAAAACGTTCAGTGAGGAAATTATACACTGAATTGCTTCTGAGAAGAGGGGAGATGATGCCTGATGAAGCAGAACAAATGTTGGACGATTATCGATCGCAACTCCAGGAGGCATTTAATAGAGTCAAGGCGCTACAAGAAAAAGAAAGCGTTCCTCCAGTTCAGCTTAAAAAGGAAAACGAGCGGGTCGAAAAGGTCGCTGTGGATACGCGATCTTCTCAGGATACGCTGGATAAAATTGCAAAAGCACTGATTGAGTTGCCCGAGAGCTTTGACATACATAAAAAATTGCGCCGGCAGTTTGAGCGGCGCCAGAAAATGTTTGCAGACAGTAAGGTCGATTGGGGCTTTGCCGAAGCATTGGCTTTCGGATCATTATTGATGGAAGGCGCGCCAATCCGTCTTGCAGGCCAGGATTCCCGTCGTGGGACGTTCAGTCATCGTCATGCTGTTCTCTACGATCAGTCTAATGGCAATGAATATATCCCCCTAAACAATATCCAGGAAGATCAAGCTTCGTTGCTTGTGTATGATAGTTTGCTTTCTGAGTACGCGGCTTGTGGGTTTGAATATGGATATTCGGTCGCAAACCTTGGCGCATTAGTACTCTGGGAAGCACAGTTTGGAGATTTTGCTAACGGGGCTCAGATCATATACGATCAATTTCTCTCCGCCTCTTATGAGAAGTGGGGGCAGAAATGTAAACTGGTTCTACTGCTGCCTCATAGTTATGAAGGGCAAGGGCCAGAGCACTCTTCTGCTCGTCTTGAGCGGTTCTTACAAATGTGTGCCGAAGGGAATATGGCTGTTTGTAACTTTACAACGCCGGCCAATTATTTCCATGCACTGAGAAGGCAAGTAAAACAAACAGAACCGAGGCCGCTTGTAGTGATGGCTCCGAAGAGTTTGTTAAGGCATCAAGGGGCTGTTTCACGTCCTGAGGACTTGTTTGATGGGGAATTGCAGGAGATGATCCCGGCTTCGATTCACGGACAAGCTGAGCAATACAAACGCGTTGTCTTCTGTAGCGGTAAGGTTTTCTATGATCTGAATGAAGCGCTTCAGAATGATGAACAGGCGAAACAGAACGTTGCGCTTACCCGGATTGAGCAATATTACCCCTTCCCGATTGACCAGGTTCAAAATGAACTAGAGCGGTTTAAGCACATCACAGACATACTGTGGGTGCAAGAAGAACCCAGGAATATGGGCGCGTGGACCTTCGTTCACACAAGGATCAATGATATCCTTGAGAATATTCACGGGACCTGTGAAACGCGGATGAGATATGTAGGCAGAAATGCAAGTGCAAGCACTGCGACTGGCAGTGCCCGTGTTCACCAAGCCGAGCAAGAAAGGATAATAAGAGAGGCGCTCGGCCTATAACATACTAGTACTGACGAGAGCGTTTTCTGGAGGCGCGGGCTGCTTTTTCGCGAGCAGCTCTGCGTTCTTCAGATGGCTTTGTGTAGGCCATGTTGGCTCTGTACATACGTAATACTCTGCTTCGGTTTACTGCACGTTTGAAGCGACGAAGGGCACGGTCAATTGATTCGTTATCTCTTACTTTAATTCCAACAGCCAAAATACTGAACTCCAATTGTTTTAAATTGTGATAAAAAAGATTTAAGCAAGGAAATATAGTGTATTTTTCTTCGCTTGTCAAGGCCCTATAAAAAATGCCTGATCTAGTATATAGACCAGGCATTTTTAAGTTCTGTGATATTCTCTTGAAACTGTATCAGTTTTGGCTTTACCCACTGAAATAGTCTGCAAGAACAGCCATTGTGATGTTTCGAATGCTTCCTGCAGGCTCATTTTCGGCTAGCTCAGCAAGGCGGCGCATACTCATCTCGTTACCAATGGCGTGCAACGCTACTATAGACATTGTGCGTCGTGCTTGATTCGAGTCGTTGGCAAACATGTCCAACAGTTTGGGGGTAAGTTCAGTGAAGTCAACTTTATCTGCATGGTTCGTTGCAAAGAAAATGACGTGTTGAAGGGTTTCATCCTGGATTTGATCGATCGACTGATCGAGAGATTCTGCAAGTTGCATCTCAAGTGCGTCCCACCAGGCTGGACCTCTTTGTTCAAATGATGCTACTTGGGCAAAGGATTGATTTGTTAAAAGCAATGCAAGTGTGAAAACAAATGCAGTGGCATATGTTTTAAATCGGTTCATGATTCTCCCTCCCTCTGGGAAAATTAAAATAAGTTTGGTTCAGGTGGGCAGTACGAGACTTACATTAGAGTGTTGCACGCTCGTAAAAAAAGAAAGGGTTACCTGTATACGTCCGGCTTAAGGCATTCTATTTATTATTGGCTCTATTGTATCAGATCATGCATCAAGAAAAGAAACTTGTATTGGCAACCGGGAACGAGGGCAAGAAGAAAGAAATTGAATATTTGCTACGGGGTTTCGACCTGGAAATTTACAGCTTGCGGGACTTTGATGGACTGCCTGAGGTAGATGAGGATCAGCCTACCCTTGAAGGAAATGCGGAGAAAAAAGCCCGGGTTATCCATGAACTGCTTGGAATACCAACCCTCGCGGATGATACAGGGCTAGAGGTAGATGCGCTCGATGGTAGGCCCGGCGTCTATTCTGCACGGTATGCCGGTGAGGATGGAAATGCCGATGCAAATCGGGCATTGTTGTTAAAAGAAATGGCGGATAAGAAGAATCGGGCCGCACGTTTTCGAACCGTATTGGCTTATTTCATCAACGGAGAAAAACACCTGTTCCAAGGGGTGTGTGAGGGAGAGATAATCGGGAGAGAAAGGGGCATCGGTGGTTTTGGATATGATCCTGTTTTTTTACCCGAGAATAGCGAGATGACATTTGCCGAAATGTCTGTTGAAGAGAAGAACAAGATCAGCCACCGGGGCAAGGCTCTCAGGGAATTTGTGCACCATCTTTCCAAGAAATAAATCTTTATCGACTGCTATAAGGTTAAGCAGAGTATTATGATTGCACTTGTTCAACGCGTGAAACAGGCCCATGTAGATGTAGACGGTAACACTGTGGGGCAGATTGAGAAGGGCCTCTTGATATTGCTGGGGATTCACCAGGAAGATACCCCTGTAGAACTGAAATGGGTGGCAAAAAAGGTCGCCAATCTTCGCATCTTTCCGGATGACGAGGGGAAAATGAACAGGTCCCTTATTGATGTTGATGGCGAGGCTTTGGTCGTTTCACAATTTACATTATACGGCAATACCCAAAAAGGAAACCGGCCCTCATTTATCGCCTCAGCACCACCAACCATAGCTGAACCCTTGTACGAGCGATTTGTTGATGAACTGAGCCAATGGGTCAATAAGCCAGTAGGTACCGGTGTTTTTGGTGCAATGATGGATGTTCATTTAATCAACGATGGCCCTGTCACATTGATTGTAGAAAGAAGAAAAGAGGAAGTAAAAGTGTGAAAAGTGCTGGGGTATGAAAATCTCTCCTTTTAAATGTATAGAAAGCTCGTATCTTAAGCGGTATACAATGTGTATCTCGACACAGGCTATCTAACAATAAACATAAATTTATGGCTGATGTACATACGTTTACTCACGTTAAACCCGAAGGGGGAGTGAAAATGGTTGATATCGCTGAGAAACCAAGTTCGGTGCGTACAGCAGTAGCGGGAGGGCGTGTTCTCGTTGGTGAAGACGTGTATAGATTGGTTGAGGAGAATAAGATTCGCAAGGGAGACGTTCTTTCTATTGCTCAGATTGCTGGCATAATGGGCGCCAAACAGACTAGTAAGCTCATACCGTTGTGCCATGATGTAGCTCTTAAAGGCGTTGATATTGAAATTACCCTCCAAGAAGAAGTGTTTGCGATAGAGATCAAAGCATTTGTGAAAACAGTCGGGCACACTGGAGTTGAGATGGAGGCTCTCACAGGCGTATCTGTTGCTGCGCTTACTGTTTATGATATGTGTAAATCAGTTTCAAAAGAAATACGGGTTACAGACATCCATCTCCTGGCGAAAACAGGCGGACAATCAGGCGATTATAGAAAAGAAGATATTTAACCTACCACTCTGAAGATGTTATGCTGTTTACGATGATGAATATGATTGCTTCACCTATGCAAGATCCTCTATCTGATTTGGCTGCTGGAGGCAGCATTCTAATCATTTTAGGGGTCATCTTCTTAGGGATCATTCTATTGTACTTCATTCCTATTAACCTCTGGATAACTGCGCTCTTTTCGGGAGTGCGCCTGAATCCGATCAAAGATTTATTGGGAATGCGTCTTAGAAAAGTACCTCCTGCTAAAATTGTGAAGCCCTTGATTACTGCCCACAAGGCGGGGATCAATGTTGAATCTCAGGATCTTGAAGCCCATTTCCTGGCCGGTGGCCGGGTTCAACAGGTGGTTAATGCCTTGATTTCGGCAGACAAAGCGAACATTGACCTGAACTTCTTAAGGGCAACGGCTATCGATCTTGCCGGCCGAGATGTATTTGAAGCGGTTCAAGTTTCTGTAAATCCTAAAGTCATCGAAACGCCCCCTGTATCGGCTGTTGCTAAAGATGGAATTCAAGTCCGTGCCATTGCACGTGTAACGGTTCGTGCGAATATTGATCGCCTGGTTGGTGGAGCAGGTGAAGAAACAATCATCGCCCGTGTAGGGGAAGGGATTGTTTCTACTATTGGGTCTTCTGATACACATAAAGCGGTGCTGGAGAATCCTGATTCAATTTCTAAAGTTGTACTTGCCAAGGGCCTTGACGCAGGCACAGCATTTGAAATTTTGTCGATTGATATTGCTGACGTTGATGTGGGAGAAAATATTGGCGCTAAGCTTCAAACAGATCAAGCTGAAGCCGATCTGAAGGTAGCAAGAGCTAAAGCAGAGGAACGTAGAGCTGCTGCTGTCGCGAAAGAGCAGGAAATGCGTGCGGCTGTTGTCGCTCAGCGAGCCAAGCTCGTTGCTGCTGAAGCGCAAGTACCTCTGGCTATTTCTGATGCATTTCGTTCTGGAAACCTTGGCGTTATGGATTATTACAACCTCAGAAATATTCAGGCAGATACGCAAATGCGTGAATCAATCGGCGGTAGTGATGATACAGCTACTCCCGAGGAAAACTAGTTTATAACGATTCAGGGGATCTTGAAGATATGATGACCGAGCAAGACACCGTGTACGCACGACTATCCCGCTTCACTGCTTTTACAACGCTTGGTGTATTGGGCACAACGCAAGACATTGTTCGAACGTGTCTGGAGAAGATTCCAAAAGCTGAACCTGAAAATGTAGCCGAAGAAGTCCTTTGCCTCGTTGCTATTACAACTGCGAGAGCTGCCGAAGTAGGACTTCGCCAGGAAAATGGCGTTGCCTCAGCCGTATCTCCTACTATACTGGACTTGCCTTTTGCTTATCGAGACTATCTCATTGGCGGGGCAATGATTACAAAGAAGGATACCACACTGCTGGATGCAAATGAGCCTGCCTATAAACGGTTGCAGGATAAAAGGGAGTTTTATCTCAACCAGTTTCCCGAAAACCAATTCCCCAACGAGCCCTTTACCAGGGAGAAAATGGAAATCTGGGTGGAGCGTATCAGTCCGATCAATCTTTCTTTATCTCCTAACGAAAGGCTGGAGGATTTACAGGTTTTGCCCATCTTAATGACGCATTTAAAACTCGTTTTGGCATTTGGCCGTCAGGGCTAAAATCCTGAGAACACGCCGTTTTGAAAGACCTCACGATGTATGTTGTGAGGTCTTTTTTTGATCTTACTCTTTGGGGAAAAATAACGGATTATCACTGCTTTATTTTAAAATCGAATTGAAATAAAGGGAATAGGCTGAGAAAAATAACGGACTATTGCCCGGGGATGCATTTGTTTGTAACGACCTCATTAAAAACGTGTCGAAGCCACATGGTACACTCTCCATCAATACATATGAACGCTCTTGATACCCTGCCTCAATTACAGCAAGCCCGCCTAAACGGAATAAGCGGTACAGGGTATGCTGAAAAGTGGGAAAGCCTGACAGGCCAATATGTCCGCGGCGTTGTCCTTTTTGACGAAAAAACAGACCTGGACGAATTGCGCGCACTGGACCCCCAGGAACCGGCTTTATTCCGTGGTATGGTCTACAGCAATGGGGCGGTAACACTTGAAACGCTTACCGTTGATCTACGCTATATCGCTCTGGACGAACTAGAGCCAGGTATCACCTTCAGAGCCCGGATGGTATAAAGGCAACCATAAAAAAATCATTGGGTTAGGCAAAATTTGGCATTAAGATAGAATATGTAATAGAGATGCGTGTAGCGTCTCTGTCACTACTTACTCTTATCTGTTGAATATGCTGGATATTAACCGAACGAAAAGAATACGTACTGTAGCTGCAGGAATAGTTGTTTTTTGCTTGATAGGGGCACAATCATGGGCTCTTGATACACTTGGCTACGATCTAAAAGCAGATCTTGTTGATACGGATGGCTTTGTAATCGAAGTTTTTTCTGATAAACAGGCGTGTACATCTTCTCAAAATATGCGTGGTTTACTAGACGAACTATCATCCCTTTCTGTACAGCTTACTATACATGAAGAGCGCGATGGGGTTATCGTTTCGGACCCACTTGAAGGGCTCATCATAGAATTGCAGCACGTTTATGGGGAGGATGTGTGTACTGCTTTTGATAACCTATCTCATGAGCAGCAACTTTTGTATATTGAAATCGAGAAGCTGTTGCTCGATCTAAAAGGGCTTGATGTCAAAGCCCGGCATATGGATAACAATTCAAAAAAACGAGCGGCTTCTTCCATTTCCTGATCTGAAGAGTGTTATGTAGGATGGATCCATCTCTTGTTCGTACCAGTAAATTTTTAAGCCTTGTTCTTCGGCATAGAACAGAAAGAATAGGGCTTACCCTTGATGAGCATGGATGGGCTCGGGTTGATGCATTGATAGAGGCTGCAAACCGTTCAGGGAAGAAACTAACTCTCGAGATGCTGCAAAGAACGGTTGTTGAAAATGACAAACAGCGGTTCTCTTTTAGCGCAGACGGTACACTGATTCGCGCCAATCAGGGGCACTCGATTGACATAGATCTCCAACTTGAGCGCGCTAATCCCCCAGAGTTATTGTTTCATGGTACAGTGGAGCGCTTTCTGGCATCTATAAAAGCCGAAGGACTGCTGAAACGAAAACGCCAATATGTACATCTGTCGCCAGACGAAGAAACGGCAACGAAGGTTGGTCAGCGGCGAGGGGAGCCCGTGATTTTAACGGTGGCTTCGGCAAAGATGCACCAGGATGGGCATGTATTTTACCTCTCTAAGAACGGCGTCTGGTTAACCGAACACGTGCCCGTGAAATACATTCACTTTCCCTCTTTTCATTGAGCCTATTTTATTTGGGCGGTACGTAAGACGAATTCATCGAGGTTCTGGCTTAATTCCTCATTAACAAGGTAAAGCTTCTCAACAGCCTTAACAGACTCTGTAATATGTTCTGCCGAATTTCTTGCTCCGGATAAGATGGAGTTAACACTTTCAGTTATTTGTGAACTCATAGCAGCTTGATCCTCTGTTGCTGAGGCGATCTGGTATACCTTTGTGACAAGGAGATTAATGATATCGTTGATATCTTCTAAGGATTCTCGTGCTCGATTTGCCATAGAAAGTCCATCACTGACGCGTTTCCGGCCTTTGCTCATGGCCTCTATGGCCGCATTGGTTTCAGCTTGTATGCCTTGAATCATATTCATGATCTCGCGTGTGGATGACGATGTGCGTTCTGCAAGTTTTCGTACTTCATCTGCCACTACTGCAAATCCCTTTCCTTGCTCTCCTGCACGTGCTGCCTCGATTGCTGCGTTTAGTGCAAGCAAATTCGTCTGATCAGCTATATCAGCAATAACATTGATAATGCCTCCAATTTCTTGTCCAGAGGCACCAAGGCTTTGAATAATTTCTTCTGCAGCAAATACATCCTCAGAAATCTGCTGCATCTGATCGACCATTCGATGAAGTATCTTGCCACCACTTTCTGAGACCTTAGAGCATTTTTTGGCTGTGCTAGAAAGGGTTGTCGTACTTTGTGCATTATGGCGAACGGTTTCGACGAGCTTTGTAACAGCCGAAGTGGTTTCTTCTGCACGAGAAGCTTGTTTGTTCGAGTCTGTTAATACCCCCTCCATAATGCCATTAATTTTATCGGCTGTCTTCTGAGCTACAACGGCTCCATCTTTTGCGCTCTGGAGCATTACACGAATATTCCCTATTGCACGCGTAAAGCCGTCAAACAAGGAAGCAATTTCATCGGCTTTAGTACCCTGAAGTGAAACCGTTAAGTCTCCTCGAGAAAACTGGTTCATCGCTTCCAGCATACGAGAGACTTGAGCATTCATATATACATGATGGTTTTGTGCGACCTCTACGGCTTGATCGACTCGTTGTTGGATTGCATCTCGCTCTTTCTCTAGCGCTGTTTTGGAATCACGAATACTGCTTGTCATCTGATTGAATGCAGTTGCTAAAGAACCAAACTCATCCTTGCGGACTACTGTCAGGCTCACTGAATCATCTCCTTCTGCTACCCGGCATGCCGCATTCTTAAGCTCAACGATCGGGCGTGTAAAACTTTTTGCGAACTGTAACGCAGCGAAAAAGGCTATGCAAAGCACCGAAAGCCCAGATAAAGCCATCAGTAACACAAACGCTTGAATTCCTTGAAACGCCTCTTGTTTGTGAATTTCAGCGATTATAGCCCAATTAACACCGTCGATCTCAAGGGGGCGATAAGAACTTAGGACGGACTCTCCGTGATAATTATCAATAATCTGTGCACCAGCAACGCCGTTCATAACGGCGTTTGATGCGTCTGTTTTGACAGGTTGTAGCAAAATGGATGTGCCAAATGCCTGAATATCGTGCTTGGTTTCGTCATTCACTCCAGCCGTTTCTAGGTTTTTGAAGTAGCTTTCTGGGGCTTCAGTAAGCTCTCGAGCTATGCTTCTCATCGTGAAATCACTCCCAATGAGATAGGTCTCTCCGGTATGGCCAAGGCCTCTTTCCGACCACTGTCCATCACCCGTCATAACTTTATTGATGTTGTCAACAGGCATTTGAAAGGATAAAACACCGATTAACGATCCATTATCAACTATAGGTGAGGCTATGAATGAAGCTGGTGACCCATAGGATGGTGTATAAGGTTC
>JAHQVL010000129.1 GCA_019634345.1 Rhodothermaceae bacterium | reverse complement strand
GCCCATTGCGGGTTGCCCGTTGGGTCCTACCCAATTGGGCAAGGCCCTTTTTTCTGTTGTACAGGCTGTTTGATGGTGTACGAAGCCCTCCACAAAGCGGGATTCAGCAGCACGTATTACAAGCTTCAAGACTTGTCGCCCACTCGCAATGGAAAGAAACCGGCTAACGCTGATCAAGACTCCCTACGACTGGCTGAACTGGATACCAATTCCTTCCTGGAAGAGCATACTAAAGCCCTTAACGAACAGACTAGAAGCATTGAATTGTTTCTCGATGGTGTGCACTGCGCTGCATGTGTCTGGCTCGTAGAGCGGTTGCCGTTCGAAATGAGTGGGGTGCACAATGCGCGACTGGATCTTCCTAGAGCGCGCTTATATCTAGAATTCGAGCCGGAGAAGGTTGCCCTGTCGGCTATTGGCCAATGGTTAGCCCGGTTTGGATATGCGGTCTCCGCGTTTCATCAAGATCGCTCAAATCAGCGGTCGCGGATTGAGCAATCCTTGCTGATCAAAGCCGGCATTTGCTGGGCCATTGCAGGAAATGTAATGCTGTTTGCCTTTGCGTTGTATTCAGGACTTTCCATAGTCAAGGATAGCTCGCTTCTTGCCGGTGCGCGCTGGGCAAGTTTTGTCCTGGCCCTCATTGCAACCGTATATGGAGGTAGCGAATTTTTCAAACGCGCATGGGTATCTATGCAGATTGCCATGAAAACCCGCGACCTGAGACGGCTCCATATCGACACCCCTATTTCGATTGGGATCCTTGTAGGTTTCGGACATAGTGCCTGGGCGACAATCACGGGGTCGGGAGAGATCTGGTTCGACTCTATCACCGTTCTTATAGCAGCCCTTCTCACTGCCAGGTGGCTACAGCTCCGAAGCCGGCGCATCGCAGGAGACGCATCGGATCAATTGCTGTCTATGATCCCTTCTATGGCGCGGCGCATTTCAACGCTCGATGCGGCGGATGATCACGAGGTCGTTCGCGTTGACAGCCTTAGAAAAGACGACATCATTGAAGTACCGGCAGGCGAAGTTTTTCCTGTAGATGGCATCATCGCTAGAGGCAAAAGCAATGTCAACAATTCTGTTCTTACCGGCGAGAGCACCCCTGAACCCATCAAGCCCGGTGAAAAAGTACAGGCCGGTGCAACCAACCTGAGTTCTCCTGTCTATATTCGCGTTCATGCAACCGGAGAAGATACCCGCGTGGGCAAGCTCCTCGCCTGGATCCAAAACCAGGAAAGCAGCAAAGCCCGAGTAGTCCTGTTGGCTGACAAACTGAGCAGTTATTTTGTATTGGGTCTTCTCGCTCTTTCTGCACTGACGGCACTCCTATGGCTTCAAATTGCCCCCAAGGAAGCCGCTCACCACGTCGTTGCCCTTTTGGTTATTTCGTGCCCGTGTGCCCTGGGTATGGCTACTCCCCTTGCTATGGCCATTGCATCAGGACGGGCAGCTCGAAAGGGTATTTTCATAAAAAGCGATGAGGCCATCCAACAGCTTACCGAAATCGATACGGTAGTACTCGACAAAACAGGCACGCTCACAAACGGCGCGATGACGCTAGTCGATCGGACAGGAGATCATGAAGCCTTTCAACTTGCCATCCAGTTGGAATCCTACAGCAATCACCCCATTGCGAAAGCACTGCTTCGTTCAAATGGGGTATGCTTCACCGATAATAATACAGTAACCGACGTTGAATCTGTTGCGGGACAAGGTATCCGTGGGTATATAAACGGGCATAAAGTAGCCGCAGGGCGCCCAGCATGGATTCGATCTTTTGCTACGCCCAACTCCCACATTGAATCTGCAATAGCGTCCTATATCAGCAACGGATACACTCCTGTTGCCATTGCCATGGATGGTATAGTGGTAGCGGGGTTAGCCATAGGCGATAAAGTTCGAGCAGAAGCCCATGCCATCCTAGCGTCGATACAAGCTGAAGGCAAACAGGTATATATTCTTTCTGGCGATCATAGCGAGGTCGTCCACCATGTTGCCGAGCAACTAAACATACCTTCCGAGAGAGCCATCGGTGATGCAAGCCCAGAGGATAAACAGGCCTTTATCAAGCAGTTGCAAACACAAGAGGGTCGAACGGTCGCTATGATTGGAGATGGCGTCAACGATGCAGCTGCATTAAAAACAGCACAGGTTGGAATCGCCGTCCAGGGCGGAGCCACTCCCAGCCTGGTAGCCGCTGATGTATTTATGACCCAAGACGGACTCGACACCATAAATACCCTCTTCCAGGGCACGCACACCGTGATGCGAGTCATTCAAAGAAACCTGGGTATTTCCCTTGCCTACAACCTGCTAGGAGCTACAGCCGCCATCTTGGGCCTCGTAACTCCCCTCGTAGCCGCCATCGCCATGCCGATAAGCTCCATGATCGTCGTGGTGTCTTCGATTGCCCAAAAATCTTTTTTGGGCAATCGAAGAAACAGTGCAGAGTTCAGGGTGCAAGGTGCAAAGATTGTCTCTGCACCAAACCCACACACTTTGCACCTTGCACCTTGAACCTTGCACGCTTATGACCGTCCTCTACTTTCTCGTTCCTCTTGCTCTGATCCTGGCTGGTGCCAGTGTGGCTGCTTTTTTATGGGCGGTGCGGTCGGGGCAATTTGAAGATACCGAGACGCCGGCGATTCGTATATTGCTGGACGATGAACTAGAAAACTGATATGGATCTGATTCCTGTTTTGCTGGTCGGCTTGCTTGGAAGTGTGCACTGTGCGGGGATGTGCGGCGGATTTGTTTTTGCGCTCGCCCAGTCGTCATCACACCGGTGGCAGTTCGTGCAAAAACAGTCGATGTACTATCTAGGTAAAACGTGTACCTACGCACTCCTTGGCGGCATAGCGGGTGCTTTCGGGTACGCCCTTAGTGCACTGTTCTCTCGATTCCAACTCGTCTTTAGCCTTTTCCTCGGGCTTATCCTGGTTTTCGTGGGGTTAGAACTACTCGGCCTAATCAAACGAACTCAAACTTCTCCACTGTCAAAGGTATGGCGTGGTGTATCCCAACAGATGACTAAATTCCTGGGCGATCGCTCCAGCACGGGTCCCTTTGCGCTAGGCCTTATCAATGGCGTACTTCCCTGTGGATTGGTCTATGCAGCCATTGTTCTTGCTGCTGAAAGCGCCTCCTCCTTGCAAGGGGCATTGATCATGACCGTTTTTGGCCTGTCAACCATTCCCGCCCTACTAGCTACAGCGGTAGCCGGCCTGCTCCTGAAGCCCGCCTGGCGTCAACGTATAAACCTGATTAGTGGGGGAGTCATCGTGTGCCTGGGCTTACTAACCATGTACCGCGGGCTTCCTAACGGGCATCACCATTCACCTCACGATCAGCACCAGGTAGACGAGCATCATGTCCATCCTGGGTAAGGTACTATCTAGCTCTATTACCCATGAGTGATGCTGTTGTAAAAAACACAACGGTTATTAGGCTGACAACAAGCAGAGAGATCATCAATACATTGTAATCCTGGGTTACCGTCCATAACAAGGCTGCTATCGTAGGAGCAAATGCCTTCAGAGAGAGAATCGGAAGATTCATGGCTCCATTAATGGCCCCGTAGGCATTTTTTGTTATCAATTCAGGTACAGCCATACCAGAAACGATTGTCATAATGCCTTTTGCTGCACCGTACACAACGACAACTGGAATCAACAAAGTGAATTGCGCAGGTAAAAAAGCAAAGGCTCCAAATACTGCAGGAAAAACCAATGTCACAAAGATACCGATCTTCGTGATAGTAGATGTTACCCCAACAAAGCGGATAATTAAGCGACCCAGCACTTGCGACGGACCAATGACAGCCAACAATATGATGACGCTTTCCAGCGCAAGCCCTTTTTCTATCAGAATGGGATACAGGTGAAATCCAAACGCGGAGATCGCTGTTGAGTACAGTGAAAAACTGATAAGAAGCACCCAAAATATGGGCTGCCTGATTACCCATCCCAAACTATAACCGGCCGCTTTCTTACTGCTTTTCTCTTTCGGGGCTTCACGAATCGTTGGCACCATTGCGTACAGGGCCGTGCAAATCAACAGGTTGATCAGCCCCAGAACAATCAATACGCTACGCCAATCGGTATGGGATAGCAATAGCTCTATTACTGGGATAAAAGTCGTACTCGCAAAGCCCCCCCAAAGAGTGAGAGTAGTGATGTACTCCGCTGTTTTACGTTTATTGTAATGTATTGCAATTACAGCAAACGCTGCATGGTAAAGCGTAGCCGACTGCATGGCCCCAATACCCGCCAGCGTGACATAATACCAGAATAGCGTTTGCGCTTGTGACCATCCAATCAATAGCAGTCCACCAAGTGCCGAGCCTCCCATCATTACAAACCGCCCGTATCCACGATCAATCAAGAAACCAATTGGAAGTGCGGCTATCGCAGAGCACAAGAGACCTAGTGTTAGTGCCCCATAGATTTCTGACTTGAGCCACCCCAGATCAGCCTCCATTGCAACGGCAACCTGGGGGAAACTGTAATACAGTGTCCCCCAGGAGCAAATCTGAGCCGCACCCAGGGCGGATAGTGTAACCCAACCCATCTTATTTTTTTGACCTGGGGTATCGATCATGAATGAAATCGTTTACACGCAGCAGGAAGTACTTGATGTTGCGCCGGCTTCTTCGTCCATAGAACTACCTGACCCACAACAACTTACACCACTGGAAAGGGTAAGATCTGCAGGAACCGACTCGTTCTCTGCAGGCCCACTATATGATGCGGCTACAGCTACTTTCTGACCAGGTTGCTCACCTGTAGCTTCCGGTCGGGGCTCCGAACTACAAACCCCTGTAGCAGGCAATATCAGCTCAATGTTGCGTGCGGCACGATGATCTCCGGCAAGCTCGGCTGCGATAGATCGGACCTGCTCATAGCCTGTCAGCATTAAGAATGTAGGTGCTCTGCCATAGGCTTTCATACCGACGACAAAAAAGTTTTTATCCTTGTGTGTCAACTCATCCACGCCATGTGGAGAGACAGTGCCACAGGAGTGGACGTTCGGATCAATGAGCGGCGCAAGTGCGGTCGGTGCCTCAACGACATCGTCGATATCGAGCCGAATTTCCCGCAGCATATGCAAGTTAGGGCGGAATCCTGCAGCTACTACGATGCGATCGACCTCAAAGTCAACGATTTGATTATCTACATTTGCATTGATCCATAATCCTGTGCCCGTTTTCTGAATCTGAATGACACTACATGGAGACAGAAGCTCAAGTGCTCCATCCCGGACGGCCTGTTGTGCGGCCAGGCCAAGTGCCCCTCTCGCAGGAAGCTCGTCATTGATTCCGCCTCCCAGTAACCGCTCTATATTATTGCGGCGAAGGCCCCAATAAACGGTTGTGTCTGGGCTTGTTTTCCTGAGTGCAAGAAGATCAAGTGTGACATTGATTGCAGAGTGCCCCCCTCCAAGCACCAGTGTTCTCATTCCTTTGTACGTCTCCTTCTCAACACCTAATACATCGGGTATTCCATAAGAGATATAGTCTTTGTTTTCTTCTTCTCCAGCTACGGGTAGCCCATCAGTTCCAATCGGATTAGGGGTATACCAGGTCCCTGAGGCATCGATTACCGCAGTAGCCTGGAGTACAAGGTGCCTGCCATCAGATTTTTTATAATGTATCGTATACGGAGCATCTTCTCGGCCGTGTGTAGATGATTTGCTCATACCCAGCTTTGAGACCGAGACCACTTCAGCATCGTAAATAATAGAATCATTGAGTGAAGTCGTCGTAGCTGCTGGTACTAGATACTCTTTGACAATTTCGCCGGCAGTTGGCAGGTATTCTTTTTCAGGATACTTCCAGCCGGTTTCTTCGAGAAGCGACACAACGGCTTTATCAGTGATATATTTCCAGGGAGTAAATACTTTTACATGCCCCCATTCAAGCATGGCATGGCCTGCACGCTGCCCCTTCTCAAGCACAATCGGTTGCAAGCCTTGGTTTAAAAGATGCGCCGCTGCCGCAATGCCTACGGGGCCCGCTCCTATAATAGCTACTACATCAGTCTGCATGGTATTCATAGCCTAATTTCAGTTTATTTGAATGCTTGCCGGCACCAATCAGGTGCCTAGCAATTTTTGCATTTGTTTTTTTGTTCGATTTCTGAGATTCTACCACGGCTGTCTTTCTCAACATGGCAACAGTCGAGAAACTTCTCGGCAAGAAGTGCTCTTGCACGTTGAATGCGGGACTTTGCCCCTGAATGAGATAAGTTAAGACGTTCGGCAGTCTCACGCTGTGTCAGTCCTTCAATATCTGAGAGTATTATGGCCTCGCGATAGTGAGGAGGAAGGTTTTCGATAAATGGTGTAATGCAGTCAGCCAGTTCGTCCCAGGCTTCAGGGTCTTCAGCGCTTGATGGACTACTTAATTCAGCCGGCGCTTCTGCAACCAATTTCTGGCGGCGGTAATAATCAACCATCATGTTTCGAGTTATCTGATATAACCAGGCACTCAATTTATTTTGGTCCCTTAGCGTGTCTCTACGTTCATAAGCACGCACCATTACATCATGGACAATGTCCTCAGCATCTTCAGGCTTTCCTATTCTGCCTATCACAAACTTAAGTAACCGTTCGCGATAGTCCTTCCAGATCTCAATATTCTTATCCATAACTGATTATTCCAATTAACTCAGTGATCCTGAAGCCATAAACATAACGCCTACTGACACCCGCAAGCCTGTGATTGCACAGTATCAGTCTCAGTAGTCCCACAACATGATGCTTTATCAGATGGTTCACAACAGGTTTCCTGTACTACAGGTTCGCAGCAGGATGAAGTCGTTTTCTGAGCTTGTACTTCGGCATATAGCGGTTGGCCTGTTGATACATTTTTATTCTCAGTTAAAGTAGTTGCATTGGCATTAGAAGTACTCATAGTTCGTTCTCTCCATTGGTGTTAAAAGATGAAATTCACCTAGGAGACGGAAAGGCCTGGAAAAGGACGCAAACTCTTTTAGTTCTCGAAGAGATTAGGGTGTGCAGACATTCAGTCTCAAAAAAGCTATCGATGAGACTGAATGCCCACACACCTTAAGCAAAACAGCAAATAAGCTTACAAAAAAACCTCACTTTCGCCATACTTGCAGGTCCGCAAAGTACGTACAGATAAAGGAATGGAGAGCATACCTTCCAGCGTTCCTACTTCTACCCTGCTATGTACCGATTCCTCCTCGCAATTAGCCTCATCGGCGTCCTTGCATTTGCTTTTTTAGATACCTCTATCTCTCACGAGCCCGGCATCCTGGTAAACGGAGCGCCGCGCCAGGAAGTCGTTCAGGCCGGGTTGCTTTTTATGCACAAAGACTATCTCATCGAACCACTGGCTACGTTCGATGCTCAGGCGAGGGTGTTGTCCAGGAAGCGATACCGACTAGGACGAGAATCAGACCTGTCTCCGATTGATCTTGCGCTGGGATGGGGGGCGATGTCGGACGAGAACGTGTTGAAGCATTTCTCGATCTCTCAATCGAGCCGGTGGTATTGGTGGCGATACAAGACGCTGCCTATCACAAAAAAAGAGGTCATCTACAGCAGTGCAAATATGCACATGGTACCTGCAGATGACCTTGTAAAACGTCAATTGATGCGCATCCAGGAAGGACACATAGTCCACATCAAAGGATATTTAATTGAAGCTCGCTCCGAAGACGGCTGGCGCTGGCGAAGCTCCCTCTCCCGTACCGACTCAGGTGATCACGCGTGTGAGTTGGTCTGGGTAGAAGATATCGAAATCGTACAACCCTAAATCGCTACTTCTTCTACTTCGCAGGAAACGACACGACAAGGAATCAATTCTACTTCGATAACCTGGTCGCTATAATCAGGTTGGTTGCCATGATTACCGAGCTCTCGGTACCCAAACAAGTCAGCATCCCAGCCATCTCCCCCCCAGGTCCCTTCATCGTGATCCCAGAATCCATCTCCATAGCCGTGTAGCTTAATGTCGTTGTACTGCGCTTCGGTGTAAAAATTCTGGTCTTCAAATGCGATACGCCATGTTTGATCATGCGTTTCGTGCAACTCGATCATTGAGTAGGTCCCCTCTAGCATAGAAGTAACAGATACCTCATGATCCATGGCGTAATGGATATGGTCATAGTCGTTTTCATTAAACGTATCCACCCAAACGCCTTCATGGTCACAGCCTTTATCTACACCAATGAAGAAGTTCATGCGGGTCCCTGTTTCAAGGACGATATCTGCAGGTTCTGTGGTTTCCCCATTTCGGTTATGCCCTGAATCAAAGATCATCTCAGGATACTTCTCAAACCACTTACCGTCTGCTGAAACCACCCCCGTGGTAGCACCCGTACTGTCGCCAGGACTGATAGGAATATATTGCTGGAGATACACAGCTGAACACCAACCGGCCATTGAGTCTATAAACTCAGCGCGAATCTTGCTGGGCTCTTTTACTACAAGTACATCAACGCGGTGGTAGGAAACGATCTTCTCTTCAATCCCGGCAAAAATACCTACGGTTTCAACCTTGATGTTCTGACCATCGAGTGGTATAGCCTTGATCCGGAACGTACCATCGTTCATCGAACCGGAGAATACACCGTTGGTCTTAGGCGAACCGTCATTATTAAATCCGTTGATATTCCCAACAGCCTCGTCGTAATCTGCACCTGCTTGTTGGAGTTTTAGATGCGCTACACCATTTGCAGAGCGAGCGATTTCGCGAGCGAGGACTTTTTCCTGGTAGCTTGCCTGGCGGGTCGTTGTGGCAATGTTCGTATTACTGGACTGCATGTACAGGACGCTCCCTGCGACAAACGTCCCAATTACGATAATATAGAGTGCTTTACCCATGATACTTTTTTGTCAACCGGGGGGCTGTCAAAAAAATCAAAAAGGTTGTACTTGTAGCAGTGTACTCCAATGAAGTTTGTCTACTACCTGTCGTTCTGTTTGAAGCGGTGGGCTCATTATAAAACTTACCTGCAAATAATGGGCCTGAGTTATATTAGATGCCAGAGATTTATCCTGTTGGAGGGG
>JAHQVL010000128.1 GCA_019634345.1 Rhodothermaceae bacterium | reverse complement strand
TGTTGTTCTAAGTTTATCCCTACCCTCGTTATGACAACAAACCCACTCACAGAGGCGAAGAAGCAAACCGTTCCTCGCCGCGTCCTTTTTGTATCCGGCACATTTATGTTGTCTGTACTGCTCTACGTCGATAGGGTTTGTATCTCGGCAGCCCAGCCTCAAGTTGTTGCAGATTTAGGTTTGACCGACACGCAAATGGGGTGGGTATTATCCGTATTCGCCCTGGGCTATGCGCTCTTTCAAACGCCTTCTGGGATTCTTGCGGATCGGTACGGCCCACGTAAGATTTTAACCGCCGTGGTTACGTTTTGGTCGATCTTTACCGCACTGACGGGGACCGCCTTTAACTACGTCTCAATGCTGATTTACCGGTTTTTGTTTGGCGTTGGGGAAGCGGGTGCTTTTCCTGGTATGGCACGGGCCGTATTCTCCTGGATTCCGATGAAGGAGCGGGGGCTTGTGACGGGAATCAATTTCTCGGGTTCTCGGCTCGGGGCAGCCTTTGCACTGCCTGTGGTTGCCTGGATGATATCCTCGATGGGGTGGCGAATGACGTTTGGTGTGCTTGGGGGCATTGGGTTTGTGTGGGCGATTGCGTGGTATTTGTGGTTTAGAGACGACCCGACCGATCATCCAGGTATCTCTGATGACGAGTTGAACTTCATCCTGGAGAATCGGCAGCAACAAGATGCGGACACAAAGACTGAACTCTCGGCCGGCCTCTTATTGTCATCAAAAAATATGTGGCTGGCGATGGCGCAGTATTTTGCCAGCAACTTTACTTTTTTCTTTACCCTTACGTGGCTTTTTCCCCACATTAAGTCAGAGTACGGACTGGCAACTGTTGAAGCGGCCTTCTATGCGTCGGCACCCCTGATTGCAGGCGCGTTTGGCAACTGGTTTTCAGGTTGGCTTGTAGACCGGATTTATAGTGACGGCAAGTGGGCGTTGTCCAGGAGAATCCCGGCCATCGTCGGGTTTATACTTGCAGCTGGTGGCCTGATAGGGAGTGTCTATATGACCGAAGTCGGGGGAGCCATTTTCTTCCTTTCGATTGCCATCTTTGGGGCAGACATGACATTGAGCCCATCATGGTCGTTCTGCGTGGATATCGGCAAGAAAAACGCCGGCGCAGTGTCTGGCACCATGAACATGGCCGGCAACATCGGCTCATTCATTACTGCATTGGCATTCCCTTACTTGCAAAGCTGGACAGATTCTACGACGCCCTTTTTCTTCGTTGGGGCCGCATTGAATGTAGTGGCTATTATTGCATGGGTTGCCATGCAGCCGGATAAGACGCTTGAGGAATACTAATCAATCAAAAGCGGGGCATTTGATTGGTTTCTGGTTTCTGGTCCTTCTTGTCATTCCGACCTTGTGGAGGAATCTATGCATAGACCCCTCCGCAAGGTCGGGGTGACAAGGGAGAGGGATAGGTCGCCACACGGTCGTCCCGGCCGTCGAGCCGGGATCCATGCAAGGATTGAGTGAAATAATAACCGATTCATTATATCTGTACGTAGCATGGATCCCGTATCAAGTACGGGAAGACCGTTTTTTTACTTACATATAGTGCAAAATACGTTACGTAAGGTCATTATAAACAACATATTGAATCACTTGTCCTTGACGCCAATCGCATCAGGTGCGGGAAGGCAGATGGCTTAATTATTCCGCGTCGAGTGCGGGAAGACAGGGGACTTAATTATCACTAAAAAGACTCATGGCAAAACTAAAGGCAGTATGCATTGGGGCGGGTTATTTTAGTCAGTTTCATTATGAGGCGTGGAAGCGGATTGGGGAGGTTGAGATTATGGCGGTGTGTGATCTGGATGAAGGGAAGGCGCAGGCGATGGCTGATTTGCATGGGGTCTCCAGGGTGTATACAGACTATCGAGCGATGTTCGATGAAGTGAAGCCGGATTTTGTTGATGTGATTACCCCGCCGCCAACGCATCAAGAAATATGCAAAGAAGCGGCAGATCGAGGGATTCATGTTATCTGCCAAAAACCGCTGGCACCAACCCTCGAGGAGGCTGAGACGATGGTGGCGCATGCCAGGCAGGCCGGCATCCGCATGATGGTACATGAGAATTTTCGGTTTCAGCCCTGGCACCGTGAAATCAAAAAACTGATCGATCAGAAGCGGATTGGTGCCTCTTTGCATTCGTTGACCTTTCAATCCCGCATGGGAGATGGATGGGGAGAGGAGGCCTACCTGGGGCGCCAGCCGTATTTCCGCACGATGCCCCGTCTTCTTATCTATGAGACAGGTGTCCATTTCATTGATACCTTCCAGTTTTTAGCAGGACCGATCCATAAGGTGTATGCCCAGCTACGCAAACTCAATCCGGTCATCGCAGGCGAAGACTGTGGATTGCTTGTGTTCACTTTCGAGAACGAGGCCATCGGTGTATGGGATGCAAATCGGTACAACGAATCCAACAGCGAGGACTTCCGCTACACCTTCGGGACCTTCCTGGTTGAAGGTTCTGAGGGGGCCATTCGGCTTTACCAGGATGGCAGAATTACGATTCAATTGCTCGGAGGAGAGGAAATCGAGCACGATTACGTCCACGAACGAAGAGGCTTTGGAGGTGACTGCTGTTTCTTCACCCAACAGCACTTTGTCGACTGTTTACGGCAAAACACACCCTTCGAAACCTCCGGAGAAGCCTATCTGAACGTCCTCCGCGTCCAAGAAGCCATCTATCAATCGTCAGATTTGAGTGAAGTAATTACTTTGTAGTTTGATTTTCATAGATTAGCGGTCGCTATTGCTGTACCCCGCAGCATACGTTATTTTGTAAATAAGAAGCCTTCTACAGTTTATCTGAAGGCTCCTATCTTGTCATCTCGACCTTGCGGAGAGATCTATGCGTTACAATAGCTCCTGCATGTGAGTCAGGCATAGATCCCTCGATCGCTGCGCTCCAACGGGATGACAAGATCAATGCATCACGCTTGTCAAAGTGGATCACAAAACTAACATCATGAAAAAACTCCTTTACATAGCTTTGCTCATTATTTTAGTCCCTGCTTGCTCCGAAGCGCCTCTTGACGAGGAACTGTCGGAGGAGCCTGAGCAGCCTATTGAGTTGGGTGAGTGGCAAACGGTGGATTCTGTCAATGACCCTGCGCTGCGTCATGAAAATGCGTATGTAGCCATAGGGGATCTGTTTTACCTTGTGGGAGGGCGTGGTGAGCGTCCTGTTCAGGTATACGATCCGGCGACTAAGACCTGGACCGATGGCGCGGTGCCTCCGTTTCAGATGCACCATTTTCAGGCTGCAGCTTATGATGGAAAGGTATACGTGATGGGGGCCTTTACGGAGGGTTTTCCGGATGAAAAGCCGATCCCTCATATTTATATATACGATCCGGCGACGGATGCCTGGTCACAGGGCCCTGAAATCCCGGAAGGACGCCGGCGGGGTGCTGCGGGTGTCGTTGTCTACAATAACCAGTTTTATATCGTAGCTGGGATTACGAACGGGCATCTTGACGGACACGTAACCTGGGTAGATCGCTACGATCCAGCTACAGATACGTGGACCCAACTTGCAGATGCACCTCGTGCACGCGATCATTTCCATGCAGCCGTCATAGACGGCAAGCTGTATGCCGCTGGTGGACGCCGTAGCCACCATGCAATTGGGCAGGTAGCCAACCTGACGGAAGCAGCTGTTGACGTGTACGACTTCGCAACAGATAGCTGGACCACGTTGTCGGAAAACCTACCAACTGAACGAGCCGGTTCTGCGACGGTAGCCTATAATGGCAGGCTGGTGGTTATCGGTGGGGAGAGCGTACGCCGATTGCCAGAAGATGGCGATGATGGGCCGTCAACTGCTCATTTCGAAGCGGAAGTGTACGATCCCGCTACAGGTAGCTGGTCCAATTTGTCTACCCTGGTTGAGGGCCGGCATGGTACCCAGGCGCTTGTGCATGACAACAAGATCTACATAGCAGCAGGATCCCGTACGCTAGGAGGCAACGAGATCAACTCCCAAGAGGTGTATGTACCTTAAAAAAGGCACCCCTATGCGACTGCTCATAGTAGTACTGATAACCTTCTGTATAATGCCTTCAGCCCGTTCCTTCGGGCAGTCTGTGGGAGAGGTATTGCCTGCGTGGGCACCTGGCACGCTTGAGATCCATCATATCAGTACAGGGCGAGGAGATGCTGGCTTTTTTGTCTTTCCTGATGGGACTACAATGGTTTTTGATGTAGGGGAATTATCCAACGAGGTGCCTGAATGGCGCGTCCCTCGTTTTGTGACTCCCCGCCCAGATACCATGAGGACGGCCGGCGAGTATGTGGTAAGGTATATCCAGCGCCGATTTGCAGCCAGCATGGCGTCTCCCCGAATTGACTATGCCATGCCGTCTCACTTCCATCAAGATCATATGGGTGGAGTGAGTGCAACCTCTCCACAATCTGAAAGAGGAGACTATGTGTTGACGGGGTTAACCACCCTTGGTGAACATATTCCAATACGCGTTATGCTGGATCGTGCATGGCCTGAGTATGACTATCCGCACCCCTTAGAGTCGAATGATGTAACGAATTACCGGTCATTTTTGGATTGGCATACCAAAAACAACGGGATGATAGTTGAACGGTTTAAACCCGGCCGGCACGATCAGATTACACTCGTTCATGATCCTGAAGGGTATCCAACGTTCCGCATGCAAAATATTACCGCCAATGGAGAAGTGTGGACGGGTGTAGCCCAGGAAACGCGCCATCATTTTCCCAAACTCGAATTTCTAGATCCTGAAGACTACCCGACGGAAAACATCAGCAGTATTGGGTTTCGTTTGAGTTACGGCGCATTTGACTACTTCAGTGGAGGAGATATTTATGGGATTCCTCCACTGGGAGACCCTGAGTGGCATGATATCGAGACTCCCGTTGCGCAAGCGGTTGGGCCTGTAGAAGTAGCGGTATTGAACCATCACGGGTATGTGGATTCGCAGAATATCAACTTCGTTCAGATGGTCCGGCCAAGAGTATGGGTTATTCAGGCGTGGGATTCGGCTCATCCGACGGCTATGGTTTATCAACGCCTCCGTTCAACCGAATTGTACCCAGGCCCTCGCGATATTTTTGCCACGGCCATGCATCCCTCCAATGAAGAAGTTGTGGTTGGACTGGATGCATTGGCGAGCGATAGCGGTCATGTAGTACTCCGCGTAGCCCCAGGTGGAGCAAGCTACCAGGTTATTATTGTAGATGACAGCAACGAGGAAGACAGGGTTCTCGCCGTTCATGGCCCCTATGAGGCACGATGATATGGACTCCGCAGGATCTTGTTATGAAGCCGTGGCCTTGAAGTATGCGGCAAAGCAAGACACCCAGCCCTGGAATGTGCACTACGAACGCCCTGGGACGCTGTCTCTCTTGCCTGCACTCGACGGCGTGCACGTATTCGATGCAGGATGCGGTCCCGGCTGGTATGTAGAGTATCTGTTGGATCAGGGAGCAACGGTGACGGCGATTGATTTGAATGCCGATTTTGTATCCATGACAAAAGAAAGAGTAGGGGAACGTGCAACGGTCCAGCAAGCTGATCTGGCTGAGCCCTTAGTGTTATTGGGAGATGCATCGACGGACCTGGTTGTTGCCCCATTGGTGATGCACTACCTCAAGGATTGGCTGCCTCCTTTGCAGGAATTCCAGCGCGTACTCAAACCAGGAGGGCTGCTGGTTTTTTCTACCCATCATCCCTTCATGGATTTTACCGAATATGAGTTCGACGACTACTTCGGGATCCAGTATATCGTTGATGAATGGGAGATAGGCACCATGACCTACTACCGCCGGCCGTTGACTAAAATTAGTGAGGATCTGGAGGCTGCTGGTTTTGTTATCGAGCGCCTTTTGGAGCCCTTGCCTACAGATGCCTTTCGTGATGTTCATCCTAGAGGATATGAGAAACTATCGAAGAATCCCTGGTTCTTGTTTATTCGGGCAAGGAAGAGCTGACTCGGCTTCTGTAGAAACCCATGACACTGTCGAAATTATCGACAGTTTAATCTCGCTCCGCCTGGGCTTGTTTTGTGAGAAGCCCTCTTTTTAGCACAAAAAAGGACATTTGTGCCCTCTCTTCAGAATTGGCATATGGTTGGTAATCAAGGAAGAAAAAAATCCTTAATCACCAAAACCTGCCATGAAATATCTGAATAGAGTTACTCTTCTAAGTATACTACTCGTCCTAATAGGTGGTGCTGTTCCTGCATTTGCACAGAGTGGTTTGCTTCTTTCAAAGCATGCCGATTTCTCAACGGAGGACCGGTCCTTTGATCCGACTGACGTGCTGTACGTCAAGGTCATTGCACCGGATATCGATTACTCAGACCTTGATAAAAATGAGTTCAGGCTCAAACCTGACGAAGGCGGTAATGATGTAGAACATCCTCTAACCAACAATCTGGATGGTACCTACACCACGTATGTTGACCTCAGTACAACCGATATACGTGAAGACGACTGGGAAGTGCGCGTTCGCATCGAAGACGAAAACGATAGAGAATTTGAAGCACGTGTTGATATCAATATCGGCAACGAAGATCGGGATGATGATAATGACAACTTTGATGACGAAGTAGAATTTACTGGCCGTATAGATGCCCTTGAAGAGGGGGGCATTACGGTCGATGGTATCTTCTTCGTAGTCAACAATGCGACTCAAGTCCTCGACGACGACAAAAATCCCATTTCATTTTCTGATTTATCCGTGGGTCAAATCGTTGAAATTCGAGGTGACCGCTTGAGCGATAGCACACTGGTTGCTACCAAAATCGAAATCGAGGATGATTTTCCGGATAACGATGGAGATGACGAGCTTGAGTTCACGGGGCGTGTAGATTCGCTGGGGACAGGCGCCATCGTCGTTTCGGGTGTGGCGTTCGTTGTTGGAGACAATACGATCGTCCTTGATGACAATAACAACACGATTCCTTTTTCGGATCTGTTCGTAGGGCAAATTGTCGAAATACGGGGGGACTTACAACGTGACGGGACTTGGCTTGCTACCCACATCAAAGTGGAGGACGATGTGCGGGGGGATGACGAAGTTGAATTTACCGGGACGATTGATGATCTAAGCGGATCTACAATCACCGTAAATGGAACCCCCTTTACTGTAGATCAAAACACGGTTGTACTCGATAACAACAACAATCCCTTTGATTTCGCAATGCTGGTTGTTGGGCAACTCGTAGAAATCAAGGGCTTCCGCCAGGCGGATGGAAGTATACTGGCGGTTCGCATCAAGATTGAAGATCGCGATGACGACGAGGTAGAACTGACCGGCGAGATTGAGCGTATCGATGGCAATAGCCTGGACGTGGCCGGACTGACATTTTTTGTCAGCGATAACACGATCATCTTAAACAACGACAATCAGCCTATCACCTTTGCCGATTTATCAGTAGGTCTTATTGTCGAAATTCGCGCTGATGTACAGGCAGATGGAAGTCTCCTGGCCAGTGATATCAAGATCGAGGACCGGCTCGAAGACGAGGTTGAAGTCCGCGGATTGGCGGATAGCGTGAGTGATAGCTCTATCGTGGTGTTGGGCCGCGAGTTTCATGTTGTTGCAACGACGGCAGTCTTCGATAACAACAACAATCCGATTAGCCTTTCTGCTGTTACCGCAGGATCTATTGTTGAGGTAAAAGCGAACTTGCTTCCTGGCGGGATGCTCGTTGCCGTGCGGATCGAATTGGAAGACGACGACCGCAATCGGGTTCGTGTACAGGGGCCGATTGATGCTGTAGGCGTGGATTCACTCAACATAGCAGGGATCTACCTCTTATTGAATGGCGCAACGGAAGTTGTTGATGAAGATGGGAATACCGTTTCGATAAGCGACCTCGCAGCAGGCCAATCTGTTGACGCAGATGCACAAAGACAGGAGACTGGACTCCCTGTTGTGACACGTGTTGAAATCAAGAACGTGGCTAACATGACCGGGTCGATTTCAGGCATCACGAATAACAGCCTAAAAATAGCGGGCTCAACAGTCACCTTTGATGCGTCGACAACGATTATTGGTCCAGACAATGAAGCGTTAACAATTGCAGCGCTTTCTGACGGGCAATTCGCGAAAATCCGTACGGAGCTAACCGGGGCAACGCGCAAAGCAACAACAGTTGAATTGCTTTCTGGTAGTGTGTTCTCTGTGAGTGTTGATGACGAATTCCGCCTGCCTCGGCAGTTCAGCCTAAATCAAAACTACCCCAATCCATTCAACCCGGTTACTACGATCTCATTCGATGTGTTGGGGTCTGATGCCTCCAGCGTTACATTGACCATCTATAACGTGCTTGGTCAATCGGTACGCACATTGATCGCCAGCGAATTGAATGCAGGATCGTATGCGGTTGAATGGAACGGTACGAGCGACACGGGAGAGCAGATGGCGAGTGGAATGTACCTGTATTCGCTTCAAGTGAACGGATTGGTTCAGACTAAGACGATGGTATTATTGAAATAATGGTTCCTGTTATCATTCCTCTTAGAATGGCCAATAGAAAGGCGGGGAAACCCGCCTTTCTTTTTTATCGTGTCAAGAATTGATATTTTTCTAAATTATACCCCTATTACATAAAATTAGTATGCCCAGTTGAATGTAATTCGTTGCGTACTCCTTGTTGTTACTGCATCGTTGGCTAGTCTGTTAAGTGGATGTTTGGAAGATCCCGCCCGAGATCATCCCTTGGATCCGATGGGCGAAAATTTTCTTGATGAAGGTACTATCGCCCTCCGGGTTACTAATTTTTACTCACCCCGTTCAGGCCTACGCGACATTGCTGTATCCGTATTGCCCACCGGGGTTTCAGGTGTCACAAACGAACAAGGAGCCTACGTTATCCCTGGATTGCCAGGAGGGGAGTATACTATAAAAATCAACCAACAAGGATATGCTCCTTTTGATACCCTCATCAACGTTGAGGCTGGGCAGAGGAAGGACGTAGAGGTGCCATTAGCCGGCCTCCCAACGTTTGAAGATGTTCGTCTAAACAGTGTGCATATAAGCCGTTGGTTTCCACCGCCAGAAGAGTTGTTTAGCCTGGAGATGCAGGCGCAGGTCAGTGACAACGACGGGGTTTTAGATATTGATAGTCTATGGCTCACTATACCGGCATTGGATGTTGTCGAACATGTTTTTGTTCAAACAGAACCTGGTACGTATGTCCATTCGATATCTTCCGAGCAGCTTCCTGTAGGGTTGCAGGCCTTGATTGGTCAAGAAGTGCGGGTAAAAGCAAAAGACAGGAGCGGAGTAGAAAATGAGTCCGGTCCACTGACATTGCTCAGGGTGATTGAGGAAATTCCCCTGGCTGTTGAACCCGATAATCTTGAGGAGCAGCCGGATGCATCACCTACGTTTACTTGGGCACAAATGAATCTACCCTTCCCTTTTACCTTTCAGATTGATATCGTGCGTAGTACCCAGAATGTAGAAACCATCGTGCAGACCATCACCCATATTCCATCCAATCAATTGTCTATCCAGGCGCTGGAGCCCATCCCGTCCGGGAATTATTACTGGGTTGTTTCTGTAGTGGACGAGTTTGGAAACCGAAGCCGATCTCGGGAAGCAGGATTTAGAATACCGTAGATATGGAAGATCAAAAAATTGAAATACCCGCTTCCCTTGAAGCGCTGTTTGAGATTGCGCTGCAAATCAACTCAATTCAAGAGGCAGAGACTCTCCTAGACCGGGTGCTTGAAATCGCAACCACTTCGATTCAGGCAGATAGAGGGTACATTCTTTTGTCCAATGAAGAGAAGAGTGATGGGTTTGAGGTAAAATCAACGTTCAATCTGCCAAACGATCAATTGGGGGACATTGTCAACGTATCGACCAGTGTTGTGCATCGTGTATTACAAACGGGGGATCCCGTGATATTGTACGAGGCGATGGAGGACAAACAGTTTGGGTTGGCTCGCAGTATCGTGGTTCAAAAGATTCGCTCAATCGCCTGTGTGCCTTTGCGAATAAAGAGGCGTCAGATTGGCGCTATCTACATGGATTGCCTTACGGATCGGGGGCGTTTTAAACAAGATAATCTCCCGTTTCTTGAGGCCTTTTCCAACCTGGCAGCGATTGCCATTGAGAACGCTCGTTTTTACAACTCGCTTAGGGCAGAGAACAGCCAGCTTCGCAAAGAAATCCAACAAATCAATGGCTTTGATGAAATCATCGGACAAAGCCCTGCGATGCGAGAGCTGTTCGATGTAATCACCCGATTGCTGGATAATGATGCGTCTGTACTCATTCATGGAGAAAGCGGTACGGGGAAAGAGCTGGTTGCTCGTGCAATTCATTACAACGGACACCGAAAAGATAAGCCGTTTCTGGCGATGTTCTGCGGAGCATTACCAGACACCCTTTTAGAGAGTGAATTGTTTGGCCATAAGAAGGGTGCCTTCACTGGGGCAAACACCGACAAGCCCGGTTTATTCGAAGTAGCCGATGGGGGTACTTTATTTCTCGATGAAGTAGGCGATCTGAGCTCGTCCATCCAAACCGCACTTTTGCGTGTCCTGCAAGAGGGTGAGGTAAAGCGAGTGGGGGAGACGAAGGTACGCCATGTTGATGTACGGATTGTATCTGCCTCAAATAAATCGCTGGAAGATCTGATCGAAGAAGGGGTGTTTCGTGAAGACCTGTATTATCGGTTGAACACCATTCCAGTGTCTACGCCTCCACTGCGGGACCGTATCGAAGATGTACCCTTGCTTGCGAACTTCTTTTTGGATAAATATGCAAAAGGAAGGCGTAGCCACATTAAAGGATTTACGCATGAAGCTATTGAGGTCATGCAAGGGTATCACTGGCCCGGCAACGTCCGTGAACTCCAAAATACCATTGAACGGGCCGTGGTAATGACTTCGGATGATCTCATTGGAAAGAATGACTTAAAGATAAAACTCCCGGAAAAACCCCTGGCTCACAAGTACCGTAAATCTGCCGAACGAGGGGCCACCTTGAAGCATGTTGAGCGGCTGGTTGTAGAAGATGCGTTAGCCAGGAATAATGGAAATGTAACACGGTCCGCCCAGGAATTAGGGGTATCGCGCAGCTGGATTCACCTTCGCTTAAAAGAATGGGAAAATTCGAATCCATAGAGAACATACAACCGTTCCTGAAGCTACACGAAGGGGAATGGGCTGATGTGTATAAGGCGTATGATGCTTCTTTGGGTCGGAATGTCCTGCTAAAAAAACTCAAGTCCATCTTTGAGCATGATGCGGAAGTAGCGGAGCGATTTGAAGCGGAAGCGATCCTGATGGCTAAAATTCAGCATCCGAACGTGGTACCTGTTCTGTCCTCTGGACGTTCTGGATCAACCGTTTATTTTACTGCGGAGTTTGTAGAGGGGATGTCGTTGTCGGAACTCCTGAAGGAAGGGGCATTGCCTCCTGCGTTGGCGGTATGTATGCTACGCGAAATTACGAAAGGATTGGCCGCTGCGCATGAAAAACACATCTATCATCGCGATATTAAGCCCTCCAACGTGGTTGTGTCAGACAGGGGCGAGGTGAAGCTGACCGATTTTGGAATGGCTTCTATAGTAGAAGCAAATGGAGAAAAAGAATTGCGTGGCACGTTGGGATACATAGCACCCGAGCTATTGTTTGAGGGCGTGCCGGGAGCCGGCTCGGACCTCTTTTCTCTGGGCGTGACGTTCTATGAGATGCTGAGTGGAAAAGCTGCGTTTCGAGGCGAATCGTCAAGAGAAGTTTTTGATAGCGTACTGAATTATGATCCGATACCTCTTCTCGAGTTAAATCCAAAGATCAGCCCGGATGTGATCAATGTGTGCAGGAGAGCGCTTGATAAGAATCCTGATTTACGGTACCAGAGCTGTAAGGAGTTGCTTTTAGATGTACTCGCTATTCTGAAAAGCGTCCCGGATTTTGACGGCAAAGAAGAGAGCATACGGTATATCGCCAATCCTGAGGGATATGAAGTGAGGGACGTGGAGTTGAGTCTGTCAATTCCTGACCAGGCTAGCCATATTGATCTGCCTGCATCTCATAGTGACCACTCTGATAGGTCCAGGCGCCGATGGGTTCTGTTGGGTTCATTTATTGGGATCTGTGCCATCGCATTTATTTGGGGAGCTTCAATGCTATCGAGGACCGAAATACCAAAGACGGCTTCTGATTCCGAAGAGGTAAACCAGGTACAGGCTTCGGAAATCCCCGAGGTGGACGTGTCACTCGTTGATACGATGCCGCTCGATTCACAGGTATTGTCCGACTCCCTGACTATTCAATCTGAACTCCCGGCTACAACGACTGACCCGGCTCCCATTGCCGACGTAGCGCCAGAGCAAAACGAAACGGAACGTATAGAATTGGATGAGCAGGCATTGCCTGAGGCAGCGCCTCCACAAGCGTCCTCAGTGGCGCATGGTGAGGTGGAATTACAGTGCACGCCGTACTGTACCATTTTTATTGATAATGATTCGATTGGAGTAGCTCCGCCTCTCTTGCGTGTGGCTTTGCCAGCGGGTATTCACAGGCTGGATCTCACACACCCGGTTCTTCCGACGTATTCAACGGATCTTGTTGTCGAGGCAGGGAAAAAGGACTCCTTGAAAATTGCACTGCGAGACTATGTCGGGCGTGTTGAGCTCAATGTGAATCCCTGGGCCAGGGTGTATATTAATGATGTTTTTAAAGGCGATGTGCCTCCTACACAGACGTATACGCTACAACCCGGTGAATATGTGCTCAGGCTTGAACATGATCTGGGTGTATGGACAGATACGTTGTTGGTAGCAGCCGGCGAAAGGAGGTCGTACAGATACAACCTGGATGACTTGTTGAAGAGGAATTAGTGATGCTCAGGGCAAGAATATATACGATCTCTTATTGTTTGGTATTGGGCTTGCACTCTATGTATAGCCCCCGGAATATTGTGCTCAAACGGCGAATATTTGAACAGTCTCAGGCGAAAATACTATCTGATGTATGAGTTTTTTTAGATCATTCCTTAGCATGTTCCTTCTTTTTGCACTGGTTCAAGAGGTGGCTGCACAGCCATCCCGAACCTGGCAAGATAGAGCGCCAATGCCTACAGCTAGAACGGGTGTGGCTGCTGTGGTATTTAACGGAATGGTGTATGTAATGGGAGGGCAGGATGCGAACGGTACTATATTAGATGTTGTCGAAATCTATAATCCTGCATCAAATTCGTGGAATACAGGCCCGAATCTTAGAACGGCGCGGTATAATTTTGCGGCTGTTGTTTATGACGGACAGATATATGTACTTGGGGGCCATGATAATGATGACGAATCGTCCAAAAAAGTAGAAGTCTTTTCGCCCTCGGAAAACCGGTGGGAGTCGTTCGATAATTTAGAGGAAGAGCGGGAGGGACTTGGGGCAGTTGTGTTGAATGATGAACTGTACGTTATGGGGGGCGCAAACGGAAGTGCCGATATTTTGAGCAGTGTAGAAATTTTAGACACTGATGAAGAGAGCTGGTATATATCGGACGAATGGGAGTTGGATGTCCCCAGGGCATTGTTTGGCTATGTAGCTGTAGATGAGTTCGCCTATTCAGTAGGCGGGTTTACATCGTTTGGGCCGACAGGGCTTGTGCAGGAATATAACGAAGACGATGGGACGAGCAATTTAACGTCCATATCTCCTGGACGAGGAGGCCTTGCAGCAGCCTATTTAGATGACTCTATATATGCTCTGGGAGGCCGGCGTAGTGACAATCAGGTTGTGAATACTGTAGATCGGTTTTTCCCTTCAGAAAATCGATGGGAGCCCGCCGCGGCCATGAAGTGGGAGCGCGAACGCTTTGCTGCTATAACCTACGAAGATGAACTATTCGTTTTTGGCGGAAATACAACGAGTGGGGAGGTGTTGAACAGTGTTGAAGTCCTTTCAATGAGTGTAGTACCCTCCGTTTCAAATGACCTCCTGGTTACAGACGAGGACGTTGAGATGTCTATTAATGTACTGATAAACGATTCCGATCCAGAGGGAGGCGAGTTGTCTATTTCAAGTTTTTCGCAACCTTCGAATGGCATCGTAACACAAATTGATGCAGGCACCTTTAATTATTTCCCTCAGGCGGACTATTTTGGGCCTGATCAATTTACCTATACAGCATTGAACGAAACAGGGGGCACTGCCCAGGCAACGGTCGAAATAACCGTTCGCCCCGTGAATGACAAGCCGGTTTTTCTGAGTACGCCTATTAAGGGTGCGTCTCAGGATAGTTTGTATTCCTATTCAATCGCTGCTACAGATATTGATAACGATCCGCTCACCATTGAGGCTACACAACTGCCTGACTGGTTGGTCTTAACTGAGCAGATAAACGGTGCTGCTTTACTGGACGGAACACCCGGTCAGGATGCGTTGGGCGATCATGACGTTGTACTTGCGGTATCGGATGGCGTAGAAACCACTGAGCAGCGGTTTGTCATTACGGTTGTCGAAGGTATGCCGGGGCTAGCGGAACTCCTTTCACCCGTCGACGGGGCCGAGGACGTCCCACAAACAGTTACGTTGTCCTGGCAGGTGCCAGGAGCCGTTACCTACGACCTGCAGCTTGCCATTGATGCATCGTTTTCCAGTATCGTACGGGAAGAAAATGGCATCGGCCAGGCATTTCTTGAGATTGCGGATCTGGAAAAGAATACAGCTTATTATTGGCGAGTTCGAGGCGTAAATGCCTCCGGCGTTAGCGAATGGGCCGAGCCTTTTACGTTTAGAACGGTGGTAAACATATCCACGGAAGAGGACGTACCGGCACAGCAGTTTCTACTCTATGCGAACTACCCCAATCCCTTTAGTGCATACACCCATATCTCGTATGAGTTATCGGTTGCGGCCTCCGTTGAGCTGCATATTTACGATATGCGAGGCCGATTGGTTATTTCATTGAGCGAAGGAGTATTACGTCCAGGGTTTTATGACACTCGATGGGATGGCACGGATCACACGGGGCGGCAGGTTGCAAGCGGTTCTTACATCGTTCGATTGGTACAGGGTACGGAACAAGAGACCCGCATCATAACGCTTGTCCGGTAGTCCCTATGTTTCTCCGAAGACCCCTCGTTTTAGTTTTAGGTTTGGTGCTGAGTATCAGCCTTTTCGCTGAAGTTGTGCACGCACAATCCAGTAATACCCAGGTTCTTGAAGATATACGCAGTGCTTATGATGGGCTCGACTATGCCATTGCTGAGACAAGAATTAACGAGGCATTGAGAGACTATGAACGATTCTTGCCTCAGGAATTGAGCGAGATTCATGTTCTCTATGCACTCGTCTTGTTTGCACAAAGCAAGCCGTCAGACGCGGAGGCACAATTGGGGCTCGCCGTGCAGTTAAACCCATCACTGGAACTCGATCCCCTGGATACCCCGCCTCGTTTGTACGCCGCCTTTGTGGAGATAAAAGAAGGGTACTCGGACAATTCATCCCAGGTAAACACCCCACAAGACGTTCGCTATTTGCTTGTCTATGACCCCAGGGCCAATGCGGCATTGCGATCTATGGTTGTGCCAGGATGGGGGCAGTTATATAAGGGAGAGAAGAGAAAAGGCATCGTATTGGCCAGCCTATGGGGACTAACCGCTTCGGGAAGCCTTATTGCTCACGTCAGTAGAAACCAGGCGCAAGATCATTACAGGGCATCCGAAACGCAGGCCCAAACCCAGAGTCGCTTTCGTGCTTTTAGTACCTGGCACAAAGTACGCAACAATATGATGCTTGCCGCCGCCGGCATCTGGGTGTACAGCTACATCGACGCCATTGTGGTTGGAGGGCCAGTAGAGCCTGGGCGATTAAGAGACTCCGATTTCAAAGTCTCTATGATACCCGTAAATGGCCGTGCACACTTATCGGTACTCTGGCGATTCTAGCTTGCTCCAACCCGAAACCCGAAACCGATCAAATGATCCTCATTTGATCGCCTAAGCCAACTTCTCCCCAAAGAACGCGATCGTCCTCTCCCACGCCAGCTTCGCATTTTCCTCGTTGTAGCGGGGCGTAGTGTCGTTGTGGAAGCCGTGTTGGCAGCCGTCGTAGAAGTGGGCGACGTAGTCTTTGTTGTGCTCCTTGAGGGCCGCTTCATAGGCGGGCCAGCCGGCATTGACGCGTTCGTCGAGTTCGGCGAAGTGGAGCATGAGCGGGGCCTGAATATTGGGTACGTCTTCGGCAGGGGCCTGTCCGCCATAGAAGGGGACGGAGGCTTTGAGGTCGGGGACGCGGACGGCCATCATATTGGAGATCCAACCGCCGAAGCAAAACCCGACAACGCCTACGTTGCCCGAGCAGTTCGGGTGTTGCTTGAGGTATTCGAAGGCTGCGATGAAGTCTTCCAGCATTTCCATACGGTCTCGCTGGCGTTGTAGGGTGCGGCCTTCGTCATCCGTGCCCGGGTAGCCGCCGAGGGGGAAGAGGGCATCGGGAGCCAGGGAGATGAAGTTCGCTACACCCGCTCGCCGGCCGACGTCCTCGATATGCGGATTGAGCCCGCGGTTCTCATGTACGACGACAATGCCGGGTAATTTCTCGGTATTGCCGGCTGGCTGAGAAAGGAGGCCGCGCATGGTGCCTGCTCCTTTGGGTGAATCGTATTCGACATATTCCTCATCTAATCTTGGGTCACCCGCCTCGATTTGTTGAGCCGTTGCATACTTCGGTGAGAGATAACTCAAAATAGCTCCAGCCGTTAAGCCGCCCACGGTGTATTGTTTGATGCGGTCCAGAAACCCGCGCCGGTCGAGCAGGCCGTGTACATACTGGTCAAAAAGTTTGAATACTTCAGGGTTTAAGTCTTCGTTGCGGATTTCTTTCATGATGATGGGGCGTTTGTGGGTGTGTCTATGCCGAGGCGAAGCGACAACTCGCTCCAGCGATTTCGACTTACTTTAAGAAGGATTTTATTGCGGAGACGTACTGCATAATCGCCGCCGGGATTAACAATCAAGCGTTCTATTTCGTCCAGCCGTACAATTGAGCTTCGGTGGATTCGGTAGAACTTAGCTGGGGGCAGCTTCTCTTCCAGGTTTTGCATCTTTTCCCGCACGAGCAATTTTTCATCGCCGGTATGTAGGTAGACGTAATTGCCACTGGCCGTTATATGATCGATCGTATCAATGGGGACGATACGCAACTGCCCCTGGATGTCCACAGCGATACGCTCGATGTAGTGCTTGGGCGAGGAGTCGGTTTTGTCCAATGCGCTAAGCAGAGTCTGCAACTGATCGGATAACGCATCTTCAGGCTCGTGAATAATAGAATTGCGGGCTCGCTCCAGGGCTTTTTCGAATCGCTCGTCATCGAACGGTTTGAGTAAGTAGTCGAGCGCGGCCAATTCAAATGCTTTGACGGCGTATTGATCGTAGGCGGTGACAAAGATAACGGCTGGCATCGCCTCCGGCCCCATATTGCGTAAGACGTCGAGCCCCGTCATGACAGGCATTTGGATGTCGAGAAAAACGAGATCGGGCTTGAGGTCCTTTAGTTGAGCCAGGGCTTCTTTCCCTGATCGTGCCTGGCCGACAATGTCCATGTCTTCTTCTTCGCTCAATAACCGTTCAAGCCGGCGGCGAGCAGCGGGTTCGTCGTCAACAATAAGCACACGGATGGGTGGAGCAGACGCCATGTTGGTCAAGCTTCTACAGAGGTCAAGAAGTAATCGGTACTGGTATGAAAAGGGAGGGTAATGTACGCAATAAATCCGCCCGATGGAGGGGATTCGATGGAAAATTGTTGACGGGTGCCGTACAACGTTTCAAGGCGTTCGATGGTATTTCGAATGCCGATGCCGTTAGAGGGATGTTTTTGCCCGTTCTCTGCGTTGGCTCCAGGGCCGTTATCGGATACACGCATGTGCAATTCTTCTCCCTCCTTCCATGCTTTAATCGTAATGATGCCCTGGCCTTCGATTTGACTAATGCCGTGTTTGATTGCATTTTCTACCAGGGGTTGCAGGATAAGAGTCGGCACCATGGCATCTTGTAATTCTGCAGGCACATCAATGTCCACTTGCAAACGGTCCTCAAAACGAAACCGCTGGATATCCAGGTAGCCATCGAGGAAATGCAGTTCTTGACTCAAGGGGACTTCACGGGTTTCAGCACTATCAAACGAGTACCGCAAAATTTCGCTCAACCGGGCTATCATCCGGCGAGCAGCACGGGGATCTTCCTCGAACTGATCCGAGATCACATGCAGGGTATTAAAAAGGAAGTGAGGATTGATTTGCATGCGGAGGGCATTCAGCCGAGCCTCTGCCAGGTGTTTCTGCAGCTCTGCAGTGTCCATTCTGAGCTTTACTGCTTCCTGTTGATGTGATTGCGATCTGAGGAAATAGGACCTGGCAAACCCACCAATGAGGACGGCAAAATAGATGAAAAACTCGCTCAGGAAATGAAAATTGTTGAGAATGTCAGTTATCAATAACGTTCGCTTAAAGGAGCTTTCAACAAACGTATTCCAAAGAATATGGTCTATTAAGTCAACAAAAGTTGCGATAATGACCCCGAGCACAATCGCGAGGGGGAGCGTCCGAATCCAACCGATTTGATCAGGCGATATACGATTGGTCACCCAGAACAAGAACGGGGTAACCAGCATCCACGGAGTAAACTCAAGGAAAATGTAGAGCGCTTCGCCTTCACGTAATCCGCCTCCAGGACCTGCATGAGGATTTAAAGCTTCCCGAGCCACACTTAGCAGAGCCACCAAGAACCAAAAGAGTATAATCACGCCTGCTTCTATCCACCTCCATCTTTTTGATAGAACCGGGCTCGAGTGTTTATCTCCCAGGGAAAATATGTTTAATAGAGTGTGCATGCCTCTATGATGTAAAAACTATCATGCAAATGTAAAATATGTTAACAGATTTATATACGAGATTTTACAATAAAAGATGAAAAAAATTCTCTGTACTGCACGTAAACGCCATGAATGGCACTTGGAAGGTGCAAGGTGCAAAGTAGGGTGGGTGTTCGTGGTTGTGGTGTGTATAAATGGGTGAAACCCGTTAAAAAACGAGGTTGTGCAGTTTAAAACGGTATAGTGCAGTTCATCATAATGATTGAATCCTTCCTGGCCGATACCCCTTAAACGTGTAAGATCACTGCAGGGATCTGCCTTGCACTGTGTGATCTATCCCTAGTAAGATTTCCCGATACAATGAAAACTATTCGTCTCCTCCTGTTAGTGGGTCTTTTGATCCAGGTATCTACCGTTGATTCGTTTGCGCAAAACCGTCCTCAAGGTCAGCGTGGCAATGGTCAGCCAAGTGGTACTGTAAGCGGTACTGTCGTCGATGAAGCAACAAAGGATGCCATACCGTCTGCAACAGTTGCCTTGTGGGCATCTAGAGATTCTTCCCTGGTAACAGGAACCATCACTCAGCCTGATGGGACGTTTATGCTGAGCAATGTGCGGCCTGGGAAGTACTATATACAGTTAAGCTTTGTAGGCTACATAACAGAAACGATTGCAGATATCGAATTGGGTAGAGAGGGGATGAAGCAGGATTTAGGCCGCGTCGTACTCAAGGCGGATACGCAGATGATGGACGAAGTAGAAGTCGCCGCCGAGCGGGAATTTATCGAAGTCGGGATCGATAGAACCGTTTATAACACCAAAGACCAGATGGTTACGGCTGGGGGATCAGCTTCGGATGTATTGGAGAATATTCCTTCTGTAGAAGTCGACATTGACGGCAATATAAGCCTCAGAGGAAGCCAAAATGTGGCTATCCTTATCAACGGCCGGCCCTCTCCGATGACGGGTGATGCGCTGATCGCTTACTTGCAGGGGCTCCCCTCGGAAGTCCTGGAGCGTGTCGAAGTGATTCCTAATCCATCGGCAAAGTACGACCCCGATGGGATGGCCGGCATACTGAACCTGGAATTGAAGAAAAACAGGGACCTTGGCCTCAGCGGTACCCTGACGTCCAGCGTATCAACGCCAACTAGCGTAAGCACATCCGGGAACGTATCGTTTCAAAAAGGGAAAGTCGGCATCTTCGCTGGCTATGGCTTCCGTTACAGACAACGAGATAGTGAAGGATGGCGCTATAGCGAAAACCGCCTTTCAAATCCATTCTCCCTACTCGACCAGATTGACGATGATCAGCGGGAGGGCCTTTCTCATAACGTGAATACAAGCTTTGATTACCAGGTTGGAGACAAGTCTTCCCTTACCTTATCCTCGCGGCTGAGTGTGAGAGGTAGTGATGACCAAAGCCTGGCCCAGTATACGTTTCGTGATCTGGATGTCCTCACGGATCGATTTGACAGAAATTCTCTGGAAGAAGACAGCGATATAAGCACCGAGTACCGGCTGGCCTATCGTCGTATTGTTGATCCTGGGAAGCATGAATTGAGTATTGAAGCCGAGTACGAACACGAATGGGAGGAGGAAAGCTCTACGCACAATCAGTTCTTGTACGATGTATCCAATATGGCGATTACCACGTTGGATGAGCAGCAATTTGATGTGCAGGACCAGAACAACCAGGAGGCGACCTTCCAATTGGATTACACTCGCCCGATGGAAGTGGGCAACGATGGCAAAATTGAACTCGGGTGGAAAACAGACATCGAGCGGCTCAATAGTGGGTACTACCTGGAAGACCTGGACCTGGCAACCGGTTCATTTATCCCAGATCTGAGCCGTAACAACACGTTTATCTACGATATGCACATCCACGCTGCATATGGTATCGTTGGCACAAAGATAGGAAAAGTTGGATTGCAAGTGGGTGTTCGTCTTGAGCAGGCCCTAACAAACTTTGATCTGGAAACGACCAATGAGTCCTTTGAGAACAACTACTTCAGCGCATTCCCAAGCGCGTATGCGGTGTATGAGTTTACAAAGGAAAACACCTTGAAGCTGTCTTACAGTAAGCGCATCAACCGGCCTCGGACCGGCGGGCGGTTTAATCAACTGAATCCGTTTGATTCCAACGAAGATCCGCTGTTTCGCCGCGTGGGTAATCCCTATCTCAAGCCTGAGTACGTGCACGCGTTTGAGATAAGCTACACGCGTTTCTCTGAAGCAACCTCGCTAACACTGACGCCTTACTACCGTTATACAGTCGATGAAATCCGGTTTTTCCAAACGCTTCAGGATGATGGGATCACGTTGTTGACCTTCGAAAATTTTGATTCGAGTAACTCGTGGGGGATGGAAATGATCGGTACAGTCAAACAAGGACGCCGATTCAACGCATACCTGAGTATGAATGCATACCGAGTAGTCACGGACGGGAGCAGCGTAGACACAAACCTGTCGAACAAAGCCATTGGATTCTCGTCACGTGCGAATGCAACGTACAATGTGTCCCCCTCGATGGATGTCCAGTTCTCGTACTACTACCGGGCCCCAATGAATATCGAGAATGGCCGCATGTCCGAACGGCAAAGCGCTGATCTCGCGGTTCGCCAGAAGTTATTGAACGATCGTGCGAATCTCAGCATTCGTGTGCGTGATGTCTTTAACACAATGGGCTTCCATGTATTCCGTGAAGACGCCCGCTTCCTACAGGAAATCGACCGCTCCTTCCAATCTCAGAGCATCGGACTCTCCTTTACCTACAACTTCGGCAAATCCCAAAACCGCCGGCGCAACAGAGACAATCAAGAAGGAGGCGGCGGTGATTTTAACGAGATGGATATGTAACCCCTCTGTGTCCCAAAGGGCCGAAGGGGTTAAGCCCCAACGCCCTGCGGCGTCGTTTTAAAGGTGTTAATCAGTGTAGAGAGGTTGTCGGTTTGTGTGCCGAGGTTGTTCATGGAGTCCACGATATCCTGAACTTGTGCCTGGGATTCTTGAGCAAGGTTTGAGATGCCCACGATATTTTGAGTGATATCGTTGCTCGTTGTTTGTTGCTGAGCTACGGCGGATGCAATGTGATGGACCATTTGCTCCATGTCCATGATCGATGAGCTGATCTCGTGGATCGCGTTTAGTGCTTTATCAGAAAGGGCCGTACCGTGGGAGGCAATCTCTTGACATTCTTGCATGGCCTCAATGGCTTTGTGCGTGTCCGTTTGTAATTCCCTGATCATGTCATTTATGCTCAACGTAGACGTCGTCGTCTCGTCTGCAAGTTGACGCACCTCATTGGCCACAACAGCAAAGCCGTCGCCGCTGCTCTGCGCATGCACGGCTTCGATGCGGGCATTTAAGGCGAGTAATTTGGTCTGCCCTGCGATGCGCTCGATCACAGACGTAGTTGAACCAATCTTTGAGCTGGAACGGCCCAGGTTTTCGAATATATTTGAGGACTCTCGGACAACCGCCTCAATTTTTTTCATGGCTGCTACTGCTTCCTTGATCGTTGAGCTACCATCAAGAGCGGCCCTTCCCGTTACCCTGCCCAGATCGGCCGCTTGAGAAGAAGACCTGGCATTTTCTGAAACGGATATGGCCATTTCCTCTGCAGCACCGGCGATGCTGCTCGCGCGGGAAGCTTGCTGCTTCGATTGATCGAGAATCTGTTCGGTAACCGAGTTTATATGCGTTACTGCATCCTGAGTATCAGCC
>JAHQVL010000127.1 GCA_019634345.1 Rhodothermaceae bacterium | reverse complement strand
TCATCCATCAAGGCGGTCCTTCAGCCTCGCGACCACAATTACATGTTTTTCGTAGCCAAAGGCGATGGCAGCCACACCTCCACCCGCACATTAAGCGAACATCTCAGAGCCTCCAGAGAATTCCACCGACTCATGCGCCAAAAAAGAAGAGAAAAAGCCGCAGCAGAAGCCGCGGCTAGCCAAGCGCAAGCGCTGGATTGATCTATCGGTTTCGGGTTTCGCGTTCCGGGTTTGTTTCTGGTTTTCCAGGCCTTAACCCGAAACCCGGAACACGAAACCATCCCAATAATCCCGTCAGGATTTATTGGGTTGTCCTAAAGCAATATACTCAGCCCAAGCTGGAAGTGATTTCGAATAATATCTTCCGTCACGGTGTATGTCGTGAAGTCGGGGATGTAGATGTCTTCTTGGGTTTCTTGCATCCAGCCAAAGTTGATGGCAAAGGCATTCGAGAAGGTGAAACCAAAGCCGGCGGATACGTACGATCGCTTGTTGTCAGGATCGAGCGCCGTGCCGTCTCCTAGAGACAGCAGGCCGTCATTGGGATCCGGCTGCAGGGCGTACCCCACACGAGCGGTGAAGTTGTTGAACGTGTATTCAGCAGCAATGCTTGAATTCACTACGGCCTTGAAATCGTCTCGGATGGATCGGTTAATGTCTGCAAAGAAATTGCGATCGGACGAGGCATCCAGTTCCATCTGGCTCCAGTCGACGAGTTCGAGATCACCGAGGACGGTAAGCCCTGAGATGGAGTAGGACAAGCCGCCACCAAAACGCCACGGCGTAGTGATGTCGTATTCAAACGTACCACGGCCGATATCTCCAGGCTGTCCACCATACGCGAGGGAGAGTCCGTTGTCGAAGAAGGTAGCGACTTCGGTTTCAAAGGCTTCGTCTACCCGGTAAAAGGTCGGCGTTTCGATAGTTAGACCCACACGCGCTCCCGGGGCCGCTTCAGCCGAAACCCCAACGCGGAGATTGGCGCCAATCAACTCAGACTCAAACCGTTCGGTATACGTAACCTGGTCAAATCCCTGGTACTCCGTGTCGCCGTCGATGACAACGTACAGGTCTGAGGTGTTTTCACCATTAATGTCGAATTCGTCGAAGAAGCTTTCGAATTCATATCGGCCAAAGGAGAAATTAAGCGATGCGCCAATCATGACGCCCTTCGCTGCTTCTACAGCACCGCCAAAGCTCAACTCTTTTAAGCTTCCTTCCTGGAAGACGTCACTGCTTTGTTGGATGGTAGATCCTGGATTCACAGCCTGGTAGAAGAGGGGACCGTCGGTACCCACGTTTTCGCTCAAAAACTCAACAGCACCGCCGAGGTAGGCTATTTCAGGGAGATCGGCAAAGAATTCGGGGAAGAAGATGCCGTCTGATTCGCCTATCTGGAATTCATCATCAAAAGGAAGAAGCACATCGGTGATGGATTCTTCATTCGTCAATCCCTGGAAAAACAGGTTGCGACTGAATGAGCTTGTCTGGTTATACGTCGCACCCAGTACAAGCGCTCCTTGGTTTGTAGGGATTTTGTAGATCCCTGCAAAGTTGCTCAACGATTGGTCGGTCAGTTCTTCTTCAATCGGGTTGCCGAAGCCTTGAGCACTTACAAACCCTTCGTTTGTGGCAGAAAGGAAGTTCAATGCTGCACTTACCTGGGATTGTTTGACATAGCCAAGGCCGGCTGGGTTTGTGAAAAAGTCTGAGTAATCTCCCAGTCCAGCGATACCCGTTCCAGAGAGCCCGATAGAGCGAGCACCCGTTCCAGGTAGGCGTTGGGTAAACAGGAGTGCATCTTCAGCGGTTTGGGCTTGGGAAGACTCAACGGAGGCGCCTAGCAGCAATACAGCCAGGATCAGGGTTGTTTGCACGGTTCGTTTAAGGTGTGCAATCGGGTTCATGGATGGTAAGGTCTTATTCATATATCTAAATCTATTGGCATAGATAATCAGTGATCAAATCGTTGTGCCCAATCCGATGGGTATATGCCGATAAATGGTGTAGGTGTACGGGCTTTATCCCGGCCTACGCAAGTGGTGCAATAAGGCGGTTAGTATTGTTGACTGCTATCAGCTGCCTTTTTTTCTACTGGAGCTTCGAGTTCCACTGCTGGAGCTCTTAGATCTTCCTGAAGAACGGCTGGCTCCGGAGCTGCTTCTTCCAGAACTTCCAGAAGAGCGGCTGGCTCCCGAACTGCTTCTGCCTGAGGAAGAAGAAGGCCGGCTGGCTCTGGATCCTCGGTTAGAAGAACTAGAAGAGGGTCTGCTTGCTCTAGAGGAGCCACTGCTGCTGCGTGTGCTTCGAGTAGAAGATCCGCTGCTGCGCGTGCCTCGTGTTGAGGATCCACTGCTGCGCGTGCTTCGAGTAGAAGACCCGCCGCTGCGTGTGCCTTGTGTAGAGGATCCGCTGCTGCGTGTGCTTCGAGTAGAAGTACCACTGCTGCGTGTGCCTCGTGTTGAGGATCCGCTACTACGGGTAGAAGTCCCTCTGGTTGACGTACCGCGAGTCGTAGTGCCTCGTGTTGAAGTCCCTCTGGTTGTTGTACCACGTGTAGAGGTCCCTCTCGTTGTCGTGCCACGAGTCGTAGTGCCTCTCGTGGTGGTTCCTCTCGTGGTAGTTCCTCTAGTAGTCGTGCCACGGGTTGTGGTACCGCGTGTAGATGTACCGCGGGTTGTGCGAGTACGTGTAGCTCCAGAGCTTGACGTACTGCGGCCGTCGGAACGAACCGTGGTTCGTGTACGATCATTCGTAGTACCCCGCGTGGTGCGAGTCGTACCATTTGCGGTACTTCGCCCTGAGCGATCAGAGACTACCGTGCGGGTTGCGCCATTCCGAACGGTACTTCGGCCATCACTTAAAGAGGTTGTTCCTCTACCACCATACAAAGCTCCTCTCGCTGTAGTTGCAGTTCGAGTCGTTCTCCGGGCATTGTCGGCCAGGTAACCGCCACGCCCTGTTGTACGTCCTCTCGGTGAATAATATCGGTCCGTTACGTACACCCGGGGAGAATATCCATATCCGTATCCGCCGTAACCATATCCCCCGTAGCCATATCCTCCATAGCCATAGCCGCCGAATCCGTAACCGTATCCATAATAGCTAGGGTATCCATATCCGTAGTAGCCAAGGCGGGCATATCGTGGATAGTATCCGTACAGATAGGGATCATGATAATAGCCACGCCCAAAGCTCAGTCCGAAAGAGAAGCTAGAGCCATAGTAGAACGGATCATAATATCCATAGTCATACCATGGATCGTAAAATCGATTGAAGTACCTGCCGTAATGTGGACTGTGGTACGAGTAATATTCGTCTTCGTAGTAGTGACGCTCGACGACAGAGCCGTCGTCGTATTCTTCGGTTTCTACGTAAGCTGGACGTCTGTCATACTCTTCATAGTCATCAATTGTAGCTAATTGAGTATAACAGCCTGTCATCATCAACGTAGAAGCTCCCAGCATCAGAAAATAAAGGGGGCCCTTTATAAATTGTAAAGGCAGAATGCGCTGGAGTTCTGTAATGGCCCGTTCCATGATTATATACCTGGTTTGATGGATGCCGGTGGCAGTGTTTCGGTGATAGTCCGTTTAGTTATAATGTATAAGGTACACACTGAGTTTCAAAGTATGCTGGAGCGATTTGTTATGTAGTCCTGGCGCATTTCGTAATTGTTGAAGGTCTCTTACAGAGGAGCCCCGGAGAAACCCATCGCAATTTGGCCAGTTCTAGCGCGAGTTTTCGCACGCTCAGGCAATATTCGATCTCGGTTGTCTATATATTCGACAAATACCGGGCCATACCAAGAATTTCCTTAATTTGGCCGAATTTGTCTGGTTTTGTGCTTCTATTGTACTGGATAATCATCAATGACTGTATACTATGGCTGACGCTATTACGCCCCGCTCCGAAGATTACGCGCAATGGTATATCGATATCATTAAACAAGCAAAACTGGCTGATTACTCACCGGTGAGGGGTTCGATGATAATCCGACCGACCGGGTACGCGCTGTGGGAAAATATTCGGGATACCCTCGATGGTATGCTAAAAGAGACAGGGCACCAGAATGCCTACTTCCCTCTTTTTATCCCTCAATCGTTCCTGGCAAAGGAAGCAGAGCATGTTGAAGGGTTCGCTAAAGAATGTGCTGTGGTTACCCATTCACGGTTGAAAATAGAAGAAGAAACGGGTGAACTGATCCCTGATCCCGATTCACAACTCGAGGAAAACCTGATTGTACGCCCCACCAGCGAAACGATCATCTGGGACACCTACAGCAAATGGATTCGATCCTGGAGGGATTTGCCCATCCTGATGAATCAGTGGGCCAATGTGGTCCGATGGGAAATGCGTACGCGCTTGTTCTTGCGGACGATGGAGTTTCTCTGGCAAGAGGGGCACACCGCCCACGCGACAGAAAAAGAGGCGCAGGATGAAACGATGAAAATCCTGGACATCTACGCGTCGCTTGCTGAGGACTACATGGCGATGCCTGTAATCAAAGGCGCAAAGACCGCTAGCGAACGATTCGCCGGCGCCGTTGATACGCTGTGCATCGAGGCGCTGATGCAGGACGGCAAGGCGCTGCAAGCTGGAACGAGCCATTTCCTCGGACAAAACTTTGCAAAAGCCTTCAACTGTACGTTCCAGAACAAAGAGAACCAGTTGGAACATGTATGGGCAACTTCTTGGGGCGTGTCTACACGGCTCATCGGTGGCCTCATTATGACGCACTCGGACGACCAGGGGCTTGTGCTGCCCCCTCGCATCGCACCTACGCAAGTCGTGATTGTGCCAATCCTTCGTAAGACAGGAGGGGAGCCGGTGTTGGAGGCTGTTGAGCGAATAGAGAAGATGCTTAAAGACGCCGGTATCCGCGTCCACGTCGATGCGCGTGAAGGATACCGCCCTGGGTGGAAGTTTGCAGAGTATGAAGTTCAGGGCGTGCCTATTCGCCTTGCGTTGGGGGCTCGGGATGTCGAACACGGCGTGATTGAAATGGCCCGCCGGGACACCTTCGAAAAGGAGACCGTTCCTCAAGAGGGGCTAACGGCCTTGATCCAGGATACGCTCGAAGCCATCCAGAAAAACCTCTTCGACAGAGCGGTTGCCTTCCGAGACGACCTCACGACTTCAGTCGACTCGTACGACGAATTCAAGTCCGTCCTCGAAGAAAAAGGCGGTTTCATCCTCGCCCACTGGGACGGCACCGACGAAACCGAGACCCGGATCAAACAAGAAACCAAAGCCACCATCCGCTGCATCCCCCTCGACCAGGAATACGAAGACGGCGTGGATATGCTAACCGGAAAGCCGTCGACAGGGAGGGTTTACTTCGCCAAATCATATTGATTTGGCGAAGAGTGCAAGGTGCAAGGTGCAAGATGCAAGGTGCAAGGTGCAAGGTGCAAGGTGCAAGGTGCAAGATGCAAGGTGCAAGGTGCAAGGTGCAAGGTGTAGGGTGCAAGGTGCAGGGTGCAAAGTGTAGGGTGCAGGGTGCAGGGTGCAGGGTGCAAAATGTAGGTCGCAAAGTGCAAAATGTAAGCACCGACCTCCGTCCCTCCCCTTTCCCAAGGGGGAGGTGGCCCAAAGGGCCGGAAGGGGTTCTTGTATCTCTTTGCCCATACTGTTACATTACCCATTGCTATCGTCTAGGGAGTATCAGTACGATGTTAACACCACAACAGGAGTCCGTCACCCGTTTGCTTAAGGCGCTCCAGGATGGTGATGAGTCTGCGCTGGATCATTTGTTTGTCCAGGTGTATGACGAGTTGCATTCCATGGCCCACAACAAGCGTAAGAACTGGATCGGGAAGGACTATACACTTAATACCACCGCGCTCGTGCACGAGGCCTACATGAAGCTGATGGAGCATAGTCAGCACGATTGGAATAGCCGGGCGCATTTTATGGGTGTCGCTGCAAAAGCTATGCGGCATATCTTGATTAATTATGCCGAAAAGCGCCGCACGAAGAAGCGAGGCGGTGATTTGAAAAAGGTCTCGCTAGAGGAAGAACGCGCCTCTATCGACGACGTGATCGAAATGTCCGACGAGCAAGCGGATAAGCTCCTCGCGATCGAATCGGCCATCAAAAAACTCGAGAAGAACAACGAGCGCCAGGTACGCATCATCGAGTGCAAATTCTTCGGCGGCATGACCAACGACGAAACCGCCGAAACCCTGGGCATTTCCAAAGCCACCGTAAAACGAGACTGGGCCATGGCCCAAGCCTGGCTCCACCGCGAAGCCACGCAGCGACTCGACTAATTGCAAGATTCTCTTGCAATTAGGTTCGTCGTTCTTTGTTTGTGGTTTGTGGTTTTTTTGTGTCAATCAAACGCTAAACACCAAACCCCGAACAACAAACCAATCAAATGAGGATCATTTGATTGTGCGTGTCGTTCTCCCCACATATTTCATAACGAATCAGAGAGGCTTCTATCGTATTTGGTACTATTTGTGTTTAAGCGAATCCCGCTATCACACTTCTAATTTTGCATTCGGTAACTCGCTCTACCTATAGCATATTTAAATAGTATCAATGCTACTCTCTAGACATATCTCTTCTTTCAATCAAATAATGGGTTATTTGATTGGTTCAGTGTTCGGTGTTCAGCGTTCATTGTTTATTTCTCGTTTTGGTCCATTAATCGACACCAAACCCCAAACCCCGAACCCCAAAACCCGAACACCAAACCCCAAACCCCGAACACCATTCCTTGTCCTGGCACTATTCCTCATCGTATGCCTACCCTCGATCTCCATGGCACAAAACTGGGGTACGTTGGAAGGGACGATTACAGAGGCGGCTACGGGGGAGGCGATTCCAGGGGCTACGGTGATTATTGGGGGGACGAACTTTGGGACGGCGGCGGATGAAGATGGGTTTTATTCGTTGCGGCTTCCTGCTCTTACGTTTGAGATTGTGGTAACGGCAGTTGGATTTACAGCGTGGTCCGATTCTGTTCGGGTGATCAGGAACCAGGTGAATCCGCTGGATGTGTCCCTGGAAGAAGCAACCGTAGAGATGGAAGGGATCACTGTAGAGGATGATGCGGTGTTTCAGGATGCCGGGGTCTATGAGCTAGATCCGGAAACGATAACCAAAATTCCAGCGCCGCTCAAGGATGGGTTTCGCGCATTAAAGGTTGTGCCTGGGGTGGTGACAAACAATGAATTGTCCAGCCAGTACTCGGTACGTGGAGGCGGATTCAACGAGAATCTGATCTTCTTCAATGGGTTCGAAGTGTACATGCCGTTTCGTCCGAGGCAGGGAGAGCAAGAAGGGCTCGGGTTGTTTAATCCAGAGCTTGCCGGCCGCGTAGCGCTGCACACGGGCGGTTTTCCTGCTAGGTACGGGGGTAAGCTATCGTCGGCCCTGGAAGTCGATTACCGCCGGCCTGAAGCCGGTGAGTTCGACGCAGCCGTTTCGTTGTCTCTTCTCGACGCCACCGCGAACATGTCCACTTCCGCTCTTGGCGGACGATTAGGCATCACAACAGGCTTCCGAAAAGCCCGGGCCCGCTACCTGTTTAGCACACAAGAATTAAAAGGAAACTACCAACCCGATTTTACCGATGTGCAGACCTTCATCTCATACAGGCTGTCTCCTGGTGTCGAGTTAGAAGCATTAGGCATCTGGGCGGACCATGTATTCCGCCTCGATCCGACCAACCAACGGACGTTCTTCGGTACGGTTAGCCAGGACCCTCGCGTTCCATCGAATTTGCAGGCACTATGGCTGAACTTCAATGGGGAAGAAGAAGACGGGTATCAAACGCGTTTTGGCGGGTTTCGCGTAAAGTCGAAGCTATCGCCCCGATTGAGTGTATCCAATGATGTGTCGTACTTCGGGACCGTCGAAGAAGAAGGATTTGATATTGGCGGACAAGCCGTGCTGTACCTCGTGGATCCTGGCAGCGACCCGAATAATAATGACGACTTCCTAACCACCGGCGTTGCCCAAACCGACGACTTTGCAGACAACCGCATCGCCGTCGACACCTGGACGGCGCAAAGCCGATGGCAATACACGACCACCAAACACGCCGCTGAAGCTGGCGGGTTTGTACGCAACCTGGCCTTTGATGACCGCCTGAACGAGAAGTCGATCGTAATCGGGCAATCCAGAGAAGGAAACGTAGAGCGTGTAGTGGTCGATAGCCTCCTTGGAGCGACCCAATTTGATGAATGGCAGGCCGGCTTTTATCTCCAGGATTCGTTCGATGCCCTGGCGGAACGGGGTAAGTTCGTTCTTTCAGGCGGCGTTCGAACCGACTATTTCTCGTTTAACGACGAGTGGACCGTCTCGCCGCGCCTTTCGATGCGGTACCGCTACTCGGATCGAACAACGTATACCGCTTCTCTAGGCATTTATTACCAGGCACCAACGTATCGTGAACTCCGTGGTCAACCCGATCCAGCTATTTCAGTGATCAACAGCGTGAACAGGGACCTGAAGTCGCAACGGTCGGCACAGGCCGTGCTTGGTGTTGAGCATTTCCTGCCCAAGAATCGCTTTATGTTGCGAGCAGAGGCCTACTACAAGGACCTTAAAAACGTGATTTCTTACGATATCGAGAACGTTCGCGTGGTGTATTCAGGCTCTAACGATGCAGAAGCCTATGCGTACGGGGTGGATCTGCAGTTGCGTGGCGAATTTGTGCCCGGCATAGAAAGCTGGGCCAATTATAGCTTCTTGAAAACCAACGAAGAATTTGTGCCCGACTTTATCGGGCCGGGTAAAGAAGGCAGCAATCCGCGGCCTACCGATCAAACGCATACGATCTCCGTCTACATCGCCGATTACATCCCGGGGGACAACAGCTGGAAACTGCACATGCGTACCCTGTTTGGTAGCGGCCTGCCGTACACACCGCCTATCGAAGGCGAACGCATTGGCCAGATCGTGACACAGGTCCCTGGCGACCGCTTTTCGGCCCGATACCAGCGGTATTTCCGATTTGATATGGGAGCGACTAAAGAAGTGGTAGTGTCCGAAAAAGGCTTCAGAAACCCAATCCGCCTCGAATTAACCGGTGAGATCCTGAACGTATTCAACATGATCAACACCGTCGCCTACTCCTGGATTCCCCGCAGCGACGGCATCTGGGTTAGGACGCCTACCAGGTTGACGCCAAGGACGGTGAATGTGCGGATGGCGATTAAATTTTAACGATTTTTGCCATGCGTAATATGAACTATCCACATTGGATGGCTATGCTCTTGATACTGCTCATTATGAGCAGTTGCCAGCTTGTGGGAGAAGATCACTCGCCAGTGGAAGGCCTCTGGTTCAAACGAGAATCGAACTCTTTATATGACATCGAGTACGCATTTTTTGCAGATGGTACATTTGAGAGTATTGGTTTTCTCCGGGATTCAGATACGGACAAACGCATGGAAATTGCTTTTGCAGAAGCAGGCACCTATTACATTGCAGGAGATCGAATACAATTCAGGGTAGGTTTTGAAACACCGAGGGCTCATGGACCACTCTCCCCACTGCCTCTCCCCTTGGATTCACTGAAAACCATCAGGAACTACATGGCACTACCGAAGAACAGCAATACAGGAGAGCAGCGTTATACTGTTTCTGAGGACCAGTTGGTTCTCGACTTCATCTGTCCTCCTAACGCCAATTGTCCGGGCCCTCAGACGTATACCCGAATTGGAGAACCAATTAAACGGTTGCGGTAATTTTCTGAATTGAATGTATACAACCTAATTCTCGGGCGAACAACAAGAAACCAAACACGCAGATGGGTATGCCCATCTAACTGATTGCGAAGCATATAAACGAGAAACATGAAACAGGCTCATAAAATCTTACTGAATTTATGAGCCAACCGCGTCGGCTCCGGGATCTTGTACTTTGTCGTCGAGCCTAACGTAAGCTCGATGGCCTCTAGTTGCGTGATGCGGTGGCCGATACTTACGTAGACGGGTTTTACGTTTGATCGGGTTCGGACAACGGATCCGATCACTTGTTCTTTGTCAACCAGATCCACGAGATCGCCTTTGTTCATCCCAAGAGGGGCGTGCGTGCCGATGAACCGGGTTTTTGCGACGCCAAAGCAGGGGCGGCCGAGCCAGACGCCCAGGTGGCACGCGAGGCCGAACCGGCGAGGATGAGCCAGGCCCTGGCTGTCGGTCATAAAGACCTCAGGCACCGTGTTTAATTGGGCGAGTGCAGGGAGGATGGCCGGCATCTCGCGAAAGCTGAGCAGTCCGGGTATATATGGAAACGGTACGTCGCCCTGGAAGGTTACCTTTTCGACGAGTTCAAGGTCAGGATAGGAGATGACAGCAATCGCCGTCTGAAACCGATCGCCGCGGATGCTCACATCGACCCCTGCGATATGCCGTACTGGATGTTCTAGCGTCTCCGTGCGTACCTTAGCCGCAAGCGCCTTCTGAATACCAATCGCCTCCTTCGGCGACACGTCCCAGCGATGTAGAGGAGGGGGGAGGGTCATGATTCGGTTTCGGGTTTATTGCTTCACAATCAGTAAGATGGGCATACCCATCTGCGTGTCGGGTTTCTTGGCTGTCATGCTGAGACCTCCAGAAAAGCATGCTTTTCCGGGTAAGGGCGATGGCGACTCTTCTTGTCATTTCGAGCCTGCCGAGAAATCTATGCTTTATTCAAGCGCAAGTGCAAATACAAAGCATAGATCCCTCGATCGCTCCGCTCCAACGGGATGACAAGAAGAGTCGTCATCAGCAGGGTGCGCAGGATCTGTTTTGAACGCGACGACTAAGAATAGGGAATAGAATTAAATAAATTATACACCTGTCGGGCTAAAGAATTAGCACGAGACAGGTTGAAAAAAATGAGGGTAAGCTAAACCCTTGTCATCTTGACCTTGTGGAGAGATCTATGCTTTATACTAGCATCTGTGCATGATTAGAGCATAGATTCCTCGACAAGCTCGGAAGGACAAGGTAAAGGTAATCCTGCTCTGCACCTACATCAACAAAATGAATCGAATTAGCATAATAGCCTTTCTACTAGTCGCCTTGCTCATGGCAAGCCCTACCGTAGAAGCACAGGATCTCACTGTAACGGTGACCAATGATCAGGGGCCCAAAGCAGGAGGCGCATTCTTGAGAAGCCTGGTATTGCCGGGTTGGGGACATCAGTATGCCCAGGGGGGATCCTGGAGAGGCATGGCGACCCTCTATGTTGCCGCAGATATTGGTTTGTGGCTTGGACTGGTCAATGCAAACTGGCAGCAGGATAACTTGATTGAGAGTTATCAAACCCTTGCAGCGACCCGTGCCGGTGCGGATATAGCCGGCAAGGACCGTACGTTTTATTTGAATCTGGCCAGCTTCTTATCGTCCGATGATTACCTGTCGGTTCAACTCCGCAATCGAGCCTGGAATCGGATTGATTATGTGAGCGATCCGTCGTTCCAGTGGGACTGGGCGAGTGAGGACGATTTCCAGAACTTCCGGGACATGCGCGAAGACGCCGAGTCGTTCCGCCGGCGCAAGAGTGTATTCATTGCCATGCTCGTCGCCAACCGTTTGTTGTCTGGCATCACTTCTACGGGCAAAGCCAACAAGGCAAGAGCCCAGATGCAGCTATCTTTCAGTGCTCCGCCCGTGTATGAAAGGTATCCGATGTTTAATGCCCGGGTCGTGTTTTGAGGAGAGAAGGTGTTCCAGGCGGTTTGGAGTATCCTGTTTCACGTCTTGAAGTGAGTTCATTGTAACCGGGAAGAGCCGTTGGACTGGTACACATCGTTATCCAGTCAAACTTGATTGCACTTTTTGTTACCTGAAAGGGGAGTCAATGCTTCCCTGGATGTGCAGATAGGTAGTTGGCGGCGGCTTCAATCAAACCTTGATTGTACAAAATGACGACAAAAAGTACAATCCAGCAAACCTTGAATGCACAATGCACTACCGTGAATCGCTCCCTGGCTTCCTTGAGTACGTTTCCAGGGATACAAAAATGCATTCGAGTCTACCGTGAATGACCATTGAGGTACTCGAAATCACATTCAAGGCTACAATGATTGCACTTTTTGTCGTCGAAAAGTACGCAGAAACTACCTTGAAGAGTATGCTGACTGAAGATAACCCCCTTCAATATGTACCATGCCTCTGTTAGGTGCGATCAAATGAATCTTGATGGATTCATTTGATCGGTTTCTAGTTGTCTTAGGCGAAAAATGGACGCTTTTTAACCCGGAACGCGAAACACAAAACCGAGCCCATCAATTTGTCAGAATGTATGGGCTTGTCCTTACGACCTCGCCCTTGGTCTGTTGGCTGTAAAATCGACCATAATGAGGCAGGTCATCACGGTTTGTCCAGGAAAAGAAGGCATCTTACTACTGTAAACCTCTTGAAGGCCGATAGTAAGGGTATAGCCTAGCGAGAGGCCGGCTTTGTAGAGGGCGCCACAGATCTGGTCGAGCGACTGGCCGTCATTAAAGGTGCGCAGCGCAATGGCATGGAGCTGCGCTTCCACCGATTGTTCGGCACGCGTGAGAAATTGAATAGTAGGAGGAAAGCGCCTGACGACAGGGTACTGGTTGGAGCCGTATTCTTGTCGATACGACTGGGATTCAGCATGGCCAGAGGCACCCTGCTGATTACTTCCGGATACGGAAAAAGGGTATTTCATATGCGGGGGAGGGTCCCAAAAGGATGTAATTATCGATAGACGGTCGGGGTATGGAGAGGTATCGACCGAGTCTAAAGATTCTTAAGAACGAAGGAGCGAGTGGCCAATATAAGTAAATACTAAACGATGTCAAGTTACGCAGATCTTCGCATTGCACCCTTCCGGCTATTTCACCGAAACTTGAAAAAATGTGTCGGTTTATAAGACAGAGAACCGGTCCCGAAAACCTGCGTATAAGCGCTCCACATGATAAAACCCCCGGGTCATTAGCTCAGTTGGCTAGAGCGCTACGTTGACATCGTAGAGGTCAGTGGTTCGAATCCGCTATGACCCACTTTAACCCCTTGTAAGCCGTTGTGCTGCAAGGGGTTTGGTGTTTGTGGGTACAACATAGGTACAACAAATAGGCATTCTTTACACTAAATGTTGTTGTGCCCGACTTGAATGCTCATTTGCGGCGGCTCGTCCTCTTTCGATAGTTCGGCAAGCTTCAACATCAACTGTGCCAGCTTCTCCGTGGGTACATCGCTGAAATCTCGTTCCGCCAATTCTTTCTGGATTTTGTCTCCTATCGCATTGTAAACCCGCTGCCTAGCCCGATATGCCTTCATCCTGTGTTCTTCGAGCTGCGCTGATCTCAAAGTTCGAATCTCATTCGATTCATCATAGCTCGTTTTATTGCGAGCCAGCGCCAGT
>JAHQVL010000126.1 GCA_019634345.1 Rhodothermaceae bacterium | reverse complement strand
GTATGCGCGTGGTACCAGTGAAGTGAACTCAGTAACGGAACTGAAAAAGGCTGACGGTCTTGCTCAGTCTGCGTTCGATGTAAACTTCAACTTACCTACGCCTCCTCAAGCGCCTACGCTTTCAGCAACTGCGCTGGACGGACAGGTTATCTTGACATGGGAAAACGCTCCAACATCTAACAACTACCTTGAAGCGTACGAAGAATTTGACCCTCTCGCACTGGATCCATTTGCTCCAGTTGCAGACAGAACATACTTCTTCGAAGGTTATGAAGTAATTCGTTATGCGGATGCTACAGACCAGGTAGGTCAGGTCATTGCAGTATATGACCAGCCTAACGGCGTACAGCGTGTGATCGACCTTGTGCCTGGTGAAAATACATTGAACCAGGAAGTGTTCAATGGTCAGGATCTCGGCGTACAGACCTTCCACGTTGAAGAGCAGTTGACAAACTATACAACCGCTTACTTTGGTGTTCGTGCGATTGCATACAACGAACTCTCTCTGCCTAAGATCTTTAGAAGCCCGGTTACTCGTCTAGAAGTAGTACCTGCGCGATCTGATGTTGACTTGGCTGCGTCTGCTGTCGAAGCGGCTGCTTCTGGTGCTGAGCCAGATATCCTTGCCGCTGGTCAGGGTGATGGGGTTGTGTTTGCTGATGTTGTGAACCCTTCAGAGGTAACTGGATCTGCATACACGATAGCTTTCCGTGATGAAGTTATCGGTACTACCGATGATGGTGCTGGGAAAAGAGCTGGTGTTGAGCTTGATCCTAATAGAGAGCTTGAAATCGACGAATTGATTCCAACTGTAGCAAATGCAAACAAGCTGGATGATATCCTTGGGCTTACCTACAGCATTGCTAGAGATGGCAACGTCGTTTTTGACCCGTTTGCTGAAGCAGGAGCGGTAGCACCGTTCCGAGAAGGTGTTGTTGTACTGGACGGTCTTTCGTTCAGCGTAACAAACCCACCGTTTGACATCAAAGGCTTTGCTGCTATTCAAAATGCAGCAGGACCTATCGAACCTTGGGATATGGCTTCCTATGCGTTCAACGGTTGGGGCTTCCCTCAATTGGAACTCAATGGCCTAACCCCTGCAGGATCGTACCCAAGCTCTGATCGCCCAACACGCGGTGTTCAGCAGTCGCTTAGCGATGATGTTTGGGGCTTCCACGTAGGTGGTGGTGCTGGTCCTTATGCTGTTGATGGTTCAGGTACGAGTTATTTGTTCCGTTCATTTATCGGTCGTAGCCAGGCTAGTGTCCAAAATGGTATCGGCGCTAATGACTGGGAGATGCGATTTACACAAGAGTGTATCGATAATGTTGGAAGCTGCCAGGGATGGAGACGGTTCAACGACGACGCTGTAATGAATGTGCCGTTCGAACTTTGGAACCTCGGTCCTGATCCAGCCGATCCTTCTGATGACTATCGCATGCTTCCAGCGGTACTTGACTTGACCGTTGTTGCGCAATCTGAGATTACAACTCTCGATGCCTACGATATCGGTGGTGATCACCCTGTATCTGGTGGTCCTAATGATCCATTTACAGACTGGGTATACTGGTTTGATCCAGCGGACACCTCTCCTGGTACTGTTGGCTACGATGCGTTCTTCGGTAACACACCAGGTAACGCTTCTGCTGACCTCGGACCTGAAAGAATGGGTCGTTCTGTTCTCGTACTGTGGAACGGTGGTGTTGAAGGTGAAAATGATGCCGATTTTGCTGGAAAACTCCCTGAGCCAGGTACAACCTTCCGCCTCGTCACTAACAAGCCTATTGTGGCTGGTGACGTATTCATGATGAGCTCGGCTGGATTCGAACCATCTGCTAAATCTCAAGCAACGCTTGCAGAAGAGCTAGGTGAAGTCAGCATCGTGCCTAACCCATACAAGGGTGCATCTAACTACGAAAGAAGTCAGCTAGTTGACGAAGCTCGTATCACAAACCTTCCTCCTGAGGCGACAATCCGCGTCTTTACGTTGAGTGGATCCTTGATCCGTACCATCGAAAAGAGTAGCCCTGAGCGCCACCTCGTTTGGAACATGACTACAGACAATAACTTGCCTATCGCGAGCGGTCTGTATCTGATCCACGTCGAGACAGACGCAGGAAGCACTGTCGTTAAGTTTGCTGTAGTACGTAAGCGAACAGAGCTGAACAACTTCTAGAACTGTGGATGATAATGCATCCTGATATGTACATAAACTGAAAGTTTATAAGGTTTAGACATGAAAAAATACTTTAATTCATATACAAAGTTGTTCAGCTACAGTGTGCTTTTTGTAAGCATGCTGCTACTGGGCACCCTTCAAGCACAGGCCCAGGGATTGGGTTCGCTTGGGGAAACTGGTAGCCGCGCTGGTACTGCTGGTGGGGAGGAACTTCTCGTTCCTCTTACAGCTGGTTACGCCTCTCTAGGTGGAGCCACAACCAGTGGTATGGCAGGCATGAACGGGTTGGAAGCGATCTTCACTAACCCTGCAGGCTTGAGCGTGAACGACGGTACATCTGCCCTGTTCAGCCGCGTTGAGTACGTTGCTGACATTGGTGTCAACTACATTGGTATCGGCCAGAACTTTGGCTATAACAATATTGCGTTGACAATCTCTGCGTGGGACTTTGGCGATATCGCTGAAACCACTGAGATCAGTCCAGAAGTAACTGACGTTACGTTTAACGTTAACTTCCTGACCGTAGGATTTACCTATGCTCGTCAGCTCACTGACCGCATTTCTGCTGGTGCCACGATCAAGTTGATCAGTGAAAGCATCGACGATGTAAATGCGCAAGCAATGGCTTTCGATGCAGGTATGACCTACGACGTATCTGGCACCGGACTTCGTCTTGGTGTTAGCTTGAAGAACATTGGTAGTGAACTCCAGTTCTCCGGCCCTGGTCTCACGACATCAGTACTTCTTCCTGGTCAGGAACCATCGTCTGTATTCAACCCTGTTAACATCGAGAACGAAGCTGTCTCGCTGCCAACACTGCTTAACTTTGGTGTAGCATACACCAGAGACCTCGCAGAAAGTGCTGATGTTACTGTACTAGGTAACTACCGATCAAACTCTTTTGATCAAGACCACTTTGCAGGCGCTATTCAGTTCGGCTTGATGGACATCGTATACCTTCGCGGTGGTGTTCAACTCGTTGATGACATGAATGCCTCTTTCTACGAAGGATATTCCTTCGGTGGAGGTCTGAAATTGGATCTTGGTGGCACACAGCTTAATGTTGACTATGCCTACACACCAACCGATTTCTTTGATGACGTACAATACATTACAGCTTCTATAAAACTGTAGTTGTAGTATAGTTTTCAAGTGTAACACGTCCGTCAAAGGGTCATACTTTGGCGGACGTGTTTCTACTTACATCGTTTCTTTTTACGGCTTGTACTTCTGCTCGACAATGAATAGATCTTCGACTTCACTTTTCGTACTTGTGCTTCTTGCTGTTGGTATGTTTGGGTGTGGCGTGGAAGCAAATGATCCTGTGCCTTCTACTCCTCAGCTTGTTGCTCCTGTAAATCAGGGAAGCAACATTCAAACTTCGCTTGAATTACAATGGGATGTAAGTGATGGAGCGGATACGTATAGTTTACAAGTATCAGAAGACCCCAATTTTGGTACAAACCTGGTTGATCGACACGGAATGACCGGGCATTTCTTTGTATTGCGGGATTTGGAAATTGATAAGTCGTACTACTGGCGGGTCAATGCTACAAATGACGTGGGAGAAAGCAACTGGTCAGATACATGGCAGTTTGCACCAAAACTTCCCGCCACCAGGCCAACGACACCAGGTCTCGTATTACCTGAAGACTCTACACAAGGGCTTACCGAGACGGTTCTTTTTTCTTGGGATCCTGTTGAAGGAGCAACTCATTATCACCTTCAGGTAGCGCTAGAGCCTAGCTATCTAAGGAAAGTAGCTAATGCCGAACTCCTCCGTGATAATACGATGGCTGTTCGTGAACTCGTCGACACCTATATTTACTTCTGGCGCGTTCGTGCGGTAAATCCTGAAGGCCATAGCGCCTGGTCTAAATCAAGAATCATTGCTGTTGGCCATACAGTTGACTGGGTGCCTATTTTTGGACCCACTAACTAGGGGTCTTTACCAACTAGGGTCTCTACCAACTAGGGCTTGATCATTTCCAGAAGGAGCGCCTCAGTTTCTGATAACGAAGTACCTGCTTCGAGCTTTTCTTGAATACGGCTTAGGTATATGGTGCCGTACAACCCTAACACAGTGTCGCTTCGTTTGGTGTGTTCATCAAGCAAGCCGGTAATCTCCTTATTCCTTGCTTCCTCCTCTACATAAATGCCTCGTTTTCCAAAAGGGCCGTCTGGGGCAAACTCTGGGAAACTGGCTTCTGGTTCGAACATCTTGCCGCCAAAATGACAACCCACACACCGGGTAGGGGCCGTAAGTTCTTTAGGGCCCGTTTGTGTAGTTGAAGTGAGCTGCCCATCCTGGTCATAAATAAAAAAGTCCCAGAAATTGTCTTTCCGCTTCTGGGAGATAGTCGTTTCTAATCGCTGGTTTTCATCATAATGGTGGCCGATAAAGGTGGTACCAACGGGGTAAATGATCTGCGCATTGTTTGCTTGATAGTTTCGAAGTGCCTCTTGAATAGCCGATTCCTTCACCAAGACACGTCTTCTGGCCGAAACCATCATGCCGTCGATCTCTATGGCCTGCCAGCCACTGTCTGGGTGCGGAGTGGAGATCTGATCGTACAATGCATCAAGAGTGGAGGGGAAGCCTCTAGCTTCGTAGTACGTCGATGCTAAAAAAGGTTCAAGCTCATCCCAGTCAATGATACCATCGCTGTTGACATCTTCCAATGTTTGAGAGAGACCCCATTCGTTTACCTGGTTGAGGTCAATCAGTATCCGACCTTCTTCCTTTTTGAGTATACTGCTTTCAAAGGGCGAGGCGTCGACATAGCTTCCGAAATAATACGAGAGCACCCGTTCCGCCTGGGGTGTGTCAAGCTGTATGGGCAGTGTGGATGTGGCACCTGGTTGTTCGCAAGAAGTGAGGAAAACAAGGAGTATGCATAAAGGCGTAATAAAACAGTCTGTTCGCCTGAGTGCAAAATGGGGCATTAGTTCCACTGGTTTAAAAGCGCCAAAGCACGCTGATCGTTAGGGTTTATTTGAAGCAAGCGGCGCAACATGGATTTTGCCTCATCAGGTCTATTCATTTGCCAATACACTTGAGCCAGGTTTCCGATTGCTGGCACAAACTGGGGATCAACGTCTAAAGCCCGCTCAAAAACAGAAGCAGCTTGCTCAAGTTCTCCATTGTAGAGGTGAATGGAGCCTGCATTCGTCCAGGCGATAGGCAGTTGAGGGTCCAGGGATGTGGCTTGCTCAAAGAAAAGCAGTGCTTCATCCAATCGATTTACGTTTAGATAGAGAAACCCGAGGTTATTCCAGGCTTCCGGATGATTGATCGAATCTCTCCGAATGACCTCAAGGTATTCTTGCTCTGCTTCATCGAATAGGGAGAGCGAAGCATATTGAATAGCCAGTTTGAGCCTGGCCTCATTAAATTCAGGAGAGATATTGAGCGCTGCCCGAAAGGCCTCAGATGCCGGAGAGGGTTTGTTTTGCTCAGCAAGGGTATATCCCAGCCAGTAATGAATCCGTGCGTGCTCCGGATAAGCCGTAGCAGCTGCCTTTAACACGCTTTCAGCGGCAAGGAGGGAGTCTGACTCTATAAGTGCTTTTCCCAGGCTAAGGCGGCCTTCGGGATGGTCAGCGCCGTTGTTCAATGCTGTCCGTATGGATTGTATGATTCCCGGCAAATACTCAGGCAGCTTGTGACGAGTCTCATACAGTTTATAGTACGCGATTCCTTCCTCTAACATACCAACGGGGTCACTTGTGTCTTGCTGACCCTCGACCTGCACCAGCTTAAAAGGCGTGGTTCGAGTGAGCATGCGATCGATATCCTCGGGTTTCTTGGGCTCGGGTAGCGTTTTGCGAATCCAATGATCCGTGAAGGTTACATGGGGAATATCACTGGTGCCGCTTTTTTGCATATGGCAGCTTACACAGTTACCCAGATCCTTGTCAGCAACTGAATGAGAGGGCTCTCTGGAGCACATTATAGGAGTGTCTTGCTCATCTGGAGTATGGCAAGATCGACACGTTTCGTTGAAGTAATCTTCCTCAAGTTCAGCGACGGGTGTGTGAGGGTTATGGCAGGTCACACAGGTCATTGCCGTTTCGGTATAACACGCACTGCGGGATAACCTGGCTGCATGCGAGGAAATACCGAAGCGTTCGGGGTCGGCAAGTTGCTCCTCTGTGGCGAATACGGTCCTGTTTTCAGTGAGTGCACTACCTGGTTGGTACGTATGCATCCCTTCACCTTCTTTGAATACAGTGATTCCTGTCAGGTGACACTGTTGGCAAACCGAAAGATTTAGGTCTCTCTCCAGGTGCCTGGGGTTAACGATGCTGGCATCCCGTGTGCCGTCTTCTGGGCCCAGCCCTGCTTGTTGTAGGTTTACATGCTCGCTTCCTGGTCCATGGCATCGTTCGCAGGAAATCCCTTGGGGTATTTCAGTGTAATGGTTTTGGGTAAAGGGAGTATGATCAGGGACTGCGTTGTGGCACGTCATGCACTCTGCACCAATGGGCCTCCCGAAACGTTGATTCGTTTGCTCGTATGCGGGGCTCAGGTCCCATCGTTTTGAATCGGCATACCATGTCAGGGGCATTTGTGTGATATACCCCTTTGTGTCCATAAAATAGGATCGGGTTGCATTTCCAGAGCCAACGACCCAATCTGCCGGGTGAATTCGTTCGTGTATGATTTGTCCGTTTGAATCTCTGCGGTATTCGGATTGAAATAAGGTGTCGTTTTGAACAAATGGCTTGTAGTAATAGCCAGATTCTGGGTGATACACCTCGTCCTGATCAGAAAACGTTTCGGGCGCAGTGTTTGAATCAAAAAGAGAAACCGACTTTCCCATGCCCGTACGATGGTAAGACATATACACCGACTCATGACAACTCGCACACGTTTCATCACCCACGTATTGGGAGACTGGAGTGCCAGTGGACGTGGGCGTTTCTTCGGTTTCAACACATCCAGAGAGTCCAAACAAGATAAGACCGAATAGGGGGGCGATATACCGGGAAAAATCAGTCAGTGGTGGGGTAGGATTCAACGTGCTATATCGGGAAATCAAAGGTAACATAGGGAGTAAGCATTGCTGGCTTTTCCGTTCCTTAGCAAACATTATAATTTTCTCGTGATCAGGTGCAACTTTAGGAGAATTTACTGAATTAAACTCCCTCTCAATTCATTACTGTTCAGTTAGTTAAGGCTTTCAAAGGCCTACCCCAATACTCATGTTAGATATTCCAGCTTTTTTAGCTAAAGAACTTTCAGCAGAACCCTGGCAAATCAAAAACACGATCGGCCTGATCAATGATGGCGGCACTGTTCCCTTTATTGCTCGGTACAGGAAGGAGAAAACAGGAGGGCTCGATGAAGTTGTTTTGCGAACACTGAACGATCGCTTTCAGTACTTGACTGAACTTGAGGATCGTAAACAAGCGATCATCAAGTCAATTGATGAGCAAGGAAAGCTTACCGATGAATTAAAGAAGAGCCTGGAGCAGTGTACGCAGAAGGCAGAGCTTGAAGATCTATACTTACCTTACAAGCCCCGCCGGCGAACCCGAGCGACAAAAGCCAGAGAAAGTGGACTCGAACCCCTGGCTGAATGGATAAAAGAGCAAAATGAATCTGGACAGTTATCTCGCCCGCTGGAAGAAGCGGCAGCTGAGTATGTAAACGAAGAGAACGGGGTGGCTACACCTGAAGATGCTCTCCAAGGCGCTGCAGATATCATAGCTGAGGAAATCTCTGAGAAAGCCCCGCTTCGAGCTTATATTCGTGATTATATCTACCAGAACAGCCTTGTCGTTTCTCGTATCAAGGACGAATTCGAAGAAGGTTCAACACAATTCGAGAATTACCGGGACTTTAAGAAGCCCGTCAAGGAGATGCCAGCGCACAATATGCTTGCTCTACGCAGAGGCGAGTCGGAAGGGGTGCTCTTCTTTGATATGGAATTTGACGAGGATCATGTGAGGGAGTATATCGGATTGCAGGAAATCAAGTCAACCGACCCTGTGCTCACTGGGTATTACAAAACGCTCATCGAAGACGCGTTTAAGCGATTAATGAGGAATACCCTGGTAGGCGAGATACGATTGCAACTCAAAGAAGAAGCCGACCTGGAGTCGATTAAGACGTTCGCTGCAAATCTGAGAGAGCTCCTTTTGTCTAGCCCTGCCGGCCTGAGGCCTACTCTGGGCATTGACCCTGGGTTTAGAACGGGATGTAAGATTGCAGTGCTGGATCGAACCGGTAAGTACCTGGAATATACACCGGTATTCCCGCATAGCGGAGCAGGGAAGAAGGAGGAGGCCAAGAAAACGGTTCTTAACCTGATCAAGAAGTATGAAGTGGAACTGATCGCGATTGGGAATGGAACGGCCGGCCGCGAAACGGACCAGTTTATAACAGAGATCATGAAGGATCTCGAAACCACGCCAACGAAGGTGTTGGTTAATGAAGCTGGAGCCTCTGTGTATTCTGCAAGTCCGCTTGCTGTCGAAGAATTTCCTGATCTCGACGTGACCGTTCGAGGAGCCATCAGTATAGGGCGGCGGCTGCAGGATCCATTGGCGGAATTGGTTAAGATCGATCCGAAATCGATTGGAGTGGGGCAGTATCAGCATGACGTAGATCAGTCCATGCTCCGCCAGAAGCTGGAAGAAACCGTAGAAAGCTGCGTGAACTTTGTAGGTGTCAACTTGAATACGGCCTCGAAGGAATTGCTGCAATTTACAGCGGGTATTACTCCTTCACTGGCCAAAAATATAGTAGCCTATCGAGATGAAAACGGGCTTTATAAACAACGCGAGCAGCTGATGAAGGTCCCTCGTTTTGGCCCCAAAGCGTACGAGCAAGCCGCTGGCTTCCTGCGAATTCCTGGTGGTAGCAATCCGTTGGATAACACCGCTGTACATCCTGAACGGTATGATGTCGTCGAAGCAATGTCCAAAGATCTGGGTGTTGAGCTGGATACAATTACAAAGGTCCCTGATCAGCTAGAATCAATACGTTTAAAGAAGTACGTCCGGGATGATCTGGGTATGCCTACCTTGCAGGATATCGTTGAGGAGTTAAAAAAGCCTGGTCTCGATCCTCGCTCGGAATTTACGTATGCAACCTTCAGGGACGATGTAAACGACATCAAAGACTTGCAGACAGGAATGATTCTCGAAGGGTCCGTGACGAATGTCACGAACTTTGGGGCTTTTGTTGATATCGGGGTACATCGAGATGGATTGGTGCACATCTCTCAGTTGGCTGATCGATATGTAAGCGACCCCACTGAAGTTGTTAAGGTCGGGCAGGTTGTGAAGGTCCGCGTCACGGAGATCAATGAAAAACTCAAGCGCATTGGCCTTTCCATGCGCCTCGAAGACAAGCCGCGCCCCTCTAAACCAAAGAATAAGCGAAAAGGTGGCGAAGGCAAACCACGTAAAAGAAAACCCGAAAAGAAACACGCTACGATCGAAGATCTAATGCGCAAATTTAATTCGAAGTAGAGCACAAATAACTGCGACGCATTTAAATTGCTATCGGGCGGTTTGAGTAGGTTTCAAAGTCTGGTAACTGACGATCGTATTGTTTACCCATGAGGGGAGAGGTGATCAGGAAATCAGCGGAGGACCTGTTACAGGCAACAGGGATATTCCATACGGCTGCGATACGAAGAAGTGCTTTTACATCAGGGTCATGTGGCATGGGCTCCAAGGGATCCCAGAAAAAGATCAGCATATCTATTTCTTCCTCTGCAATCTTAGCACCGAGCTGTTGATCGCCTCCCAAGGGGCCGCTCTTAAGTTTAGTGACACTTCGGCCGAGGTGCTTTTCGAGTAGCTTTCCTGTCGTTCCAGTTGCATAGAGAGTGTGGGAAGATAACGCTGCTTTGTTATACGCTGCCCATTCAAGCAAATCGCTCTTCATATGGTCATGCGCCACCAGCGCAATCCGTTTTTGAGTACCAAGCATTGAAATATGTTGACTCATTTTTTAGCCTTTAGCCTTGCTCCCAAACCTACTATCTTCTCACATTGAACATTGAACATTGAACATCACCCCGTACTCTGCATAGCTGCTGCAATCCCATTAATACTCAGGAATACAGCACGTCCAAGGGTGCTTTGAGCGTCCTTGTTGGCATGACGGTGTCGTTTTAATAGTTCGATCTGAAGAAGATTAAGGACGTCCGTGTAAGGATTTCGCAAGGTAATTGATTTTTTTAGAAAATTACTGAAGTCAAAGAGTTCTTTTTGTCCAGTAATCATTAGGATTGCTTTCTCTGCACTTTGGTAATCCTCGAGGATAGTATCGTGGAATGAGGGGGAGTCATCTCCTTGCTCGCTGCCATTGAGTCTATCATAATGGATAGAGATAGCAAAACGTGCACGAGCCATCTCAAGCCGGGCATTGTTCAGAATGGTTTTAAAGAAATCCCATTCTTTGTGCGCTTTTTGAAAGAGAGCAAGGTGATTCGGATCCTTTTGGATGGCGTCCAGCAGGACCGTTCCTATGCCGTACCAGCCAGGAATCATGTACCGAGTTTGAGTCCATGCAAATCCCCAGGGAATAGCACGTAAGCTGTCGAAGTCGACTTCATCAGCTGATTTTCTGGATACTGGCCGAGAGGCAATAGGAAGGCCACTTATTTGCGCGATAGGGGTTATTTGGGTATACCATCTCCATAACCCGGGGTCGTCAATAAGTGCACGATACGCTTTCATAGAATTGATGGAAGTGGATTCCATCAGCTTGCCTTCAGCATCTTCGGTGGAGGTATGTTCAACACTTTGTTTTGTGTTGGCCGTTGAAAGCAAAACGGCGTGAACAATTTGCTCCAGGTGACGATGCGCTATTTCTGGGCTTGCGTACCGAAACGAAATCACTTCGCCTTGTTCGGTAAATCTGATTTTTCCATTGTGGCATGCGGACGGCATGGCTGATATAGCCTGGTTCGCTCTTCCTCCACCACGCCCAACCGTACCGCCTCTTCCATGAAAGAGCATGAAGTCGACGCCAAATTCCTGGCATACTTCTCCCAATGACGCCTGCCCCTTATGAAGTGCCCAGTTTGCCATCCAGTATCCGCCATCCTTGTTGCTGTCTGAGTAGCCCAACATGATCTCCTGGAAGTTGTCCCGGGCTTTCAAGTGGAGCTGATAAAGCGGGTCCGAGAATAGTTGTCGCATGAGGCCGGCTGCCTTTTCCAGGTCCTCGATGGTTTCGAATAAGGGGACAAAATCAATTCCACAAGTGACTTTATTCTCCTTGTAGAACCATAATCCCACCTCTTTGGCCAACAGCATGACTTCAAGAAGGTCACTAACCGAGTGGGTCATGCTGATGATGTAACTACCCAAAGAATCTGGTTCTAGCTGAACCATTTTTCTAATGGTCTCAAAGGTGTCGAGAACCTGCCTCGTTGAGTCAGGCAAGGTAGCGCGGTGGGGCTGAAGGGGACGCGGGTTCTTTAGTTCTGCCGTTAACAGATCAATCTTATCGTCTTCAGGAAGATCGGAATAGGAAGCCGTTACTCCTGCAAGATTGAGAAGATTGGCGACAGCTGCTTCATGAATCCTACTGTGCTGCCGGATATCGTGGGCAGCCATATGAAATCCGAACACCCTTGCTCGGGTAAGCATTGTGTGTAGTAGACCCCTACGAGCTACGTTTTCAAAACCCGTCTCATTGAGGCAATCGCGGATGAGCTCAAGGTCTTCTATAAACTTTTTACTGTTGTAGGTAGGTGTGTTTTCTTGAAAAAAAAGGTCTTCAGAGAATGATTGTTCTAACAACCCTTCTATCCGTTGAATCATGTAGCTTACCTTCTTACGGTAAGGCTCATGAAAGTACTGGCGAATTTTATCTTCAGATAATGTGATTTCGCTGGCATCTTCACTGATAGAATCAACAAGGCGAAGCGGGACAGTCACTTTACGATGAGACATACTGAGTTCTCGACGCAAGTTGGTCAAGTCTTCTAAAAACAGGCTCAATGCAGTTCGGCGGTGCATCAATGCCGTGTATAACGTGACGTTCGGGGTAACGAACGGATTGCCGTCCCGATCACTTCCTATCCAGGAACGGAACTGGAGTAACGAAGGGATGTCTCGTTTGCTGTCGTAATAGACATCGAGAGCATGGGAGACGTCATCATAGATGCGAGGAATTGTCTCCCAAATAGTGTTTCTGATAAAAAAGAGGCCGTTATCGACTTCTTCTTGAACGGTCAATCGCTCGACACGCACCTCATCAGTAACAGACAGAAGCTCAATCTGCCGGCGGATCTCATTGCGAGCCTCTTCCGCCTCTGAAGGGGTCAGCAAACGTTGCCTTAGCTGAGAGAGCAACGTTGAAATCCGCTTCTGTTTATACATGACGCTTCGCCGCCGCGCTTCAGTGGGGTGAGCCGTCAGGGTTGGTTGGATATCTACGCGTTGGAGGAGGGCCAGAACGTCTTCAAGGCTCATGCCTTGTTCTTTGAGGCTATGAATGGCCTCGGCAATAGATTCCTTCCGAGGGGAATCAGTGGTGCTGTCAATGGCCCGCTGCCTGTTTATCCGAATGATTTCTTGTTGCTCGGCCTGGTTTACAAGATGAAAAAAGTCGGTATAGGCTTTCAGGAGGGTAACTATGGTATCCAGCTCAAGAGTGCCGATTTGTTGGGCCACTTCTTTTCGCAATGCATCGTTGTTCTCCAGAGATGCTTTTTTGCAATTCTTCCTCAGCGTTTCCACCAATTCGAGCATATCTGGGCCGTATTGATCGGATATTACCTGGCCGAGAAGGGAGCCTAGAAGATTTACGTGTTCACTTAATTCTGGGGTTATTCCAGTGCCTTCTGCTGCGTTCTGTAAACCGACTTCTTTATTCATTTGCTACACGATTATTCAAGCTGACGTATGGTGACGTTTTCTAAATTGATCTCTGATAATAATTTGGCATCACCCCGAGTTAAGACTTCTCCATAAGTCTCAATTGGCGTACCCGGTTGAGGAAGCACATCCGATGAATAGTTGTAAAAGTCGGAAACGCGAACACCTTCTATTGTGCGAATATTGTAGGCCTTGCGTAACCGGGTGCCTCCATCATTGATGTGAAAATCATATGCCAGGTAATCCATAGTGAAGGTTTCTTTATGAAACCAATACACGAATCGATCTTCATAATCCGGGCCACCATCTTCCTGAGCAAACGTGATTTCAACTAATAGGTAGGGGTTGTCCTCAACAATGGTTTCTCCCAGGAATTTCTTTTGTACTGCAGGATCGTTTAGAAAAAAAGGTACAAATCCAAAGTAAACCACGGAATTTAAGGTTTCTTGGATACTATAACGTTTTTTTTCTGTTAGATCTACACGTTCACCATTTATTTCCTTAAATACTTCATCATTATTAAGGACTTCGCGGACGTTTCCGGTTGAATCAGAGTACAATCTCTCGTAGGAAAAGACCCCATCGTTTCTTGTAGCAATGAAATGCTTGCCTCTATAATCGAACTCTAAGTGCGATTTGTTGAGAACGGTACTTCCGTGTGCTTCGATGGCGCGATCAACAATATATTGCGGATCGGTAAGGTCAGGTGGGGCCGTACAGCCAATCAAAAAGAGTAAACCAAAGAGCAAATACGTAGGGTAGTCGGAATACTGCATGCGCATCGGCGGGAAAATTACATTATAAATCGGTGTTAGATATCCTTTGGTGTAACTTTAATCCAAATAGTTTCCAGATAAATAGAATAATTAGAATGTAGGCAAGGCAAATACCTATAACGATCCAATACCCGTATAATTGGCCTTCAAAAAAGACAAAAGGCATATTTATTATGACAAATAAGGGAAAGCCCAGGATAAAAGCCATTCCACTTCCAAGGCCCAGGTCTTGAGCAATCGGCGTATTAAATTCCGGGTCTGTAACTCGAACGAGCGCGAGGCCTGAAGCTAGCGTTCCTGTCATCTCACCAAAAACGCCCGTGAATCGTTCAAACTGGTGCTCATCAAAGACCCGGTACGTCAATGCTTTAAGCATGAATCCGGTTACAATGGCTCCAGGAATACACATCAACAGAATAGGGCCGGCATAGTCCCAGGCTACGCGCAAACTGATGGCCATAATAGCAGCGACAATGAGGTAGTCAGTGAAAAGGCCCGTCAGGCGTTGGTTTAATCCCGGGTCGATCAGGTTGTCGTTCCCCTCTTTGCGGAGGAATTTTGCTGTAGCTACTGCAATCAAGTTGGCAATAAGGAAATGGAATGCCCAAAGAATGGCTACTTGTTCGTTGACCCCAACACTGCGGAGCAGCATGTCCAGCCCCGTTGTAACAAAGTACGTCAACAAATAAATCAGTCCTATTAGGCCGAGGTGGAACGTGAGAGGCTCGATTGAACTGCCATGAAAACGAAGCGACCCGGCTGAAGCGGGATTCTCATCTGTGACCAGGCCGGTAAGGGTTGCCCTGTTTAGTTCTTTGGGGGAAGCCAAGAGCGTGCTTTTTCCTCTTCGGATTCCTCTATTCACGATTGTCATCCCTGCAAAATAAGCAATGAGGAAGCCGACCGCGGAAATAGTCAGGCCTACAGAACCGGCCCCGGCTACGCCGTATTCCACCTCCCAGGAGTATCCAATGCTATATGCTAACCCTGGTCCCATCCCATATCCCAGGGGAAGAAGCATCCCGATGGCAGGGACAATATCCGGATTGATTAAGTACGCAATGAAGAGCATACTTCCAATCCCGATGCAAATCTGGACCAGGTAGGACATCACAAATAAAAAACCGACGTGGAGAGCTCCTCTCGTTTTCTTCTTCTGGGTTTTTTGCAGGCCGATACTGATAAAAAGAATGGCGAGCAAATGATACAGGTACAGCCCCATTCGGTCCGTTTGAAAATTCAAGATTTTCAACAATTCTGGACCGAGTATAAGACCTAAGAAGCCGGCAATTAACGAGCTGGGAATCAAATATTTCTGAAAAAAAGAGATGCGCCATCGACAAAGAACGCCGACAATAAGCAGCATATTGAGAATGGCGATGTCTAGAATAAAGTCGCCAAACTGAATGTCAAATTCCCAGAACGTCATGTAGGTAGGGGGGCGGACTGTTGGTTATCCTGCTTCTTCAGCCGGTAAAATACGTCTTGCCAATGTAAAGCGCTGCCCCCTTCAAAAGGAAATGCTAACTGGAACATACGGTCTTTCTGGAATAGCTGCAGTTTTGAAGAACGCTCAATGCCAGCATGAATGATGTCCTCCATGTTCACTTTCACGTCTACATCATCTCCTTTAAGATGCACGGCGTCCTCATACAATACAGCACGGACAGTACCTTTGGGAATAAGGTCCGGAAACTGTTCTTCAAGGTGTAGAACCACTTCGTTTTCTACAAGGGCTCCGCTGCTGTTCTTCTGAAGGGGTAACGCCTTGACCCTGTCATACATCTGCCCTGTTGTAAAGACTTCGCCTGTCTTTTCGTTGAGCAGTGTGCTGTCGGGAAGCATTTTGTACTTGAGTGTACCTGCTTGATTGACCACATACGTACCATCTGGCGTGTAAAGTCCACCATTTGCACCCGTTTCAGGATCTTGGTAAAGCAACCGATGAATTCCATCCGCTGGCCGGTAGGCCCATTTGGGTTTCAGTTCATCAGGTACAATCGACTCATCGAAATTGATGGGTGCTTTTAGTTTGGCTAAGGCTTCTTCGAAGGGGTCTTTGCGGTTAAACACAAACGGTTCGTGGCAGGTGATCCGCATACGAGCCGGCCGGGGATATTTAGCCCACCTGGGCCAGGCTACGTATGAGCCTAATGTACTGATGGGGAATACAGGTATACCGCTTTTGACAAAGATTTTAGCTGTTGATTCGATCCAGGGTAGGGGGCGGCCATCCCAGCGCCTGCCGCCTTCCGGATAGATTACGATCCGTTCTTGATTCTCGATCTTCTTAAATATCTTACGGATGAGGTGAGGTTCTGGGAGGTGTTTTCGGGTAGGAATCAGCCTCATATCCCGCATGGCGGCTGCGGATAGCTTGCCTCTGAAGTATTCTTGCGTCAGAATACCCGTTGTGCCATTGCCCCAGTCGGTAAACAGGTTGAGTATAAAGGGGTCATAATTGTGAGAGTGATTGCCGTATACGAAGCACGGATTTTGTAATGGCATTCGCTTGCTACCGTCGGACAGTTTAGGTCGCCAAAACAGCTTAAAAAACGGAAAAACAAAGGCTCGGGCGGCGAATTCTGTACGGGATAAGTATTTTTGGTATTGCGGCATAATCTCTTCAACGCATGGAAACTTACACTCTACGCAGCATAGCGTGTTGGGAAGATACTAAATCACTGATCAAAAGAGGAATTCGGATCCCTTTCTGAATAGCTTTGCCGTATGCGTATTTTTTGAATTTGCCGCTCAATGATGAGATCAGCCAATACTTCTGGGAGTTGGTGGGGAGAGGCCGTTTGGAATGCCTGTTTAACCTTGCGCTCGTACACATCAATTCTGTAGAGGGCGCTTAGTAATAGATCGATGTTGGATTCCAGAAGCCGGGTTATGCGATCTATTAAGAACAATCGCACGTCTTCCATGGACATGGTTTCTTTTACAGCGGGATCAAAAACCTGTACCAGGGCTTGCCGGTCGTCTGCAGATATCATCGTTTCTGTAGGCGCGGACTATGGGAGTTGAACCGTAGCGACCACAGCAAGATGGTCCGACGAATACGCACCGTTCCAATGATCCGAGAGAATCGCATGCTGCAATACACGGACCTCGTTCTGTACGAAGATATAGTCGATACGCCTGTTTAACTCCGTAGCCCCTAGTTCGAATCCGCTAAACGTTCCACTAGGGCCGTGATGGGGTTGCTCTGTTGCATAAAAAGCATCCTGAAATGACTGAGCGAGTACCGCATACCCAGGGGCTGATTCGACAAAATTGAAGTCTCCCGTAACAATAACTGGAGAGGTGCCTGCCATACGTGATGCACGATGGGCAATGAGTTCGGCGCTCTTTTCCCGGGCACGTTCGCCGCGATGATCGAAGTGGGTATTAAAATGGTAGAAGGTAGAGTCGGTTGAGAGATCTCGGAAGCGGGCCCATGTTACAATCCGTGTAATGGCTGCATCCCAATCAAGGCTTCCTGGTATATCAGGGTTTTTTGATAGCCAAAAGGTCCCCGACTCCAGGCTTTCGAGGCGATCAGGTTGGTAAAAGATGGGGGAATACTCGCCGGCTTCTTTGCCGTCATCCCGACCTACACCAATCCATGCATACTCATCAAGAGCCATAGCCAGATCGTCCATTTGATCCTTTAGGACCTCTTGCATACCCACAAGGTGTACATGGTTAAATTGCAACGTACTAACTACCCTGTCCTTTCTGTTTGGCCACGCATGCTCGCCATCGTCGGGATTATGGTATCGTATGTTATAGGTTGCCACCCGTAAAGGAGGTGGTTCGGCAGGGGGGAGGTCCGTTGGTTGGGGCGTGCAGCCCATCGCAAAAAGACTCAGCAGAATAACGGCAAGAGGAATACCTGTACGTAGGCGCATAGAGATACCAAAAGAAAGGGATACATGGTGCGTTCACCAAGTATCCCTTTTCCTAAGATCAATATCAAGACCGATTCTATAAACGAATGATGGTCTTTTGCCGGCAGCTTAATTGTTTATAGACAAGAAGCACTCGCGTTGAAACTCACCAAACTTGCGTCTGAATTCGCCGCCATTACATCGTTCGGTCCACGTTACGCTGTGTTCGAAGGATGTGAAGCTCGTCTTGCTGAGCGCATTTGACGCTGTAATATTGTTGTATCGAATTGTCGCGCCAGGGCCCATGTCGATGGTCAAACCAAAATTGCCATTGGCAATATCATCACGCAGTTCATCCAGTTCTTCTTCGTATTCATCGCTTTCGTCTTCGCGAATATGCTGATACACAGAAGTGGTCATAAGAAGACGTTCTCCGCCTGGG
>JAHQVL010000125.1 GCA_019634345.1 Rhodothermaceae bacterium | reverse complement strand
TTACTTATGTGTGGTATTAACGGCTTTTTTAACTACTCAGGATCATCCCTGACAGAAAAAGAGGGCCTTCTAGAAGCAATGAATAATCGAATTGCTCATAGAGGACCTGACGATACGGGAATCTGGTGCAGCGACGATAGACGAATTTATCTCGGGCATCAGCGATTGAGTATTCTTGATCTTTCGGAAGCAGGGCATCAGCCGATGAGGTCGGCGCAAGGATCAGTTGTTGTATTCAACGGCGAAATCTATAATTACCCGGTCCTAAAGAATCAATTCAAAGATGTTTCTTTCTTTTCACAAACAGATACGGAAGTCCTTTTATATCTGTATGAGCGACATGGAGTAAAGCTGCTCGAAAAGCTAAACGGTATGTTTGCTTTTGCGCTGTGGGATCCCGAAAAAGAAGAGCTGTTATTAGCGAGAGATAGAGTAGGTATCAAGCCCTTGTATTACACGCTTCAAGGCGGTGTAATCGCGTTCTCTTCTGAAATAAAATCCCTGCTTGAGTTGCCCTGGGTAGAGGCGAAGCTTGATGAGGAAGCGCTGTACCACTTCCTGACGTATAATAAGCTGACACCGCCCTATACCATGTTTAAAGGTATTCATAAGATGAAGCCCGGCCATTTCTTAGTAGTCGGCAACAGCGGAATCAAGAAATACGAGCCGTTCTGGGAAGTTTCTCTGTCGAATCTGGATAACACGGATGAGGAGTCCATTAAAGAACAACTATTGCATGAGCTCCGGATATCAGTAAACAGAAGGATGCTTAGCGATGTAGATGTAGGTGCCTTCTTAAGTGGTGGGGTTGATTCCAGCGCTGTGGTGGCATTGATGAGGGAGTATCATGATGGACCGATTAAAACTTTTTCGATTGGGTTTAAGGATGCACCTGATTACGATGAGTTGTCTATTGCAAAACGCGTTTCTCGGCGATATGGCACACAACATTATGAGACCGTCGTAACGGCTGAAGACATTCGAGATTTCCTGCCTCGGGTTGTAGATATATTTGATGAACCGCTGGCTGACTCAACGTCTATTCCTATTTATTTCCTGTCAAAACAGGCGAGTGAGGAAGGCGCTAAAGTTGTTCTTACGGGAGATGGAGCTGACGAGCTTTTTTGTGGATACAGAGCATGGACGCGTTATGCACGGCTCTATCCTTACTATAAAGCCTACAACCAGATGCCGCCGCCTGTCAAAAAGCTAGTGGCCAATCTCTATGGCACCATAGGAAATACGACACCAACCTATGAGATCTTACAACGTGCTGCAAAGGGGCAAGAGTTCTTTTGGGGAGGAGCACGAGGCTTTAAAGAATCAACGAAACACCAATTCTTGAGCCCGCATTACCAGGCCCAAACAAAATCGATGACCTCTTACGAACCGATGCTCGACTATCGGGAATCATTCGATGTTTTGTACAAAAAAGAACGCAAGATGTCAGACGTTGATTGGATGTGCTTTTTAGGCGTCAAGAGCATTGTCCCTAACTTCTACATGTATCGGGCTGATCGTCTGGGTATGTCCCAGTCTATAGAATTACGAGTTCCTTTTTTAGATCATAACCTGGTCAATTATGCACTCTCCATTCCGGGGCGGATGAAGGTAGCCGGCAATGAACCGAAGTCGGTATTAAAATCAGCACTCGAACCTATCCTTTCCAGCGACATCCTGTATCGCAAGAAAATGGGATTCTGTGTCCCGCTAAAAGAGTGGGCAGGCGATATTATGCTTGATTATCTGGATACAAATCTTGCCGGGTTCTGCAATGACACGGGTTTGTTTAATGAAGAAGCATTGGCTCACTATGTTACTCTGGCGAAGAAAGGGAATACCAACGTCACGCCAACGCTGTGGAATATGTACTTCTTAATGACCTGGGTAAGGAGGTGGTTTAATTGAAGCAAGTTGTTCTTGTAACAAATATTCCCACGCCGTATCGAATCCCGCTCTTCAACGAACTGGATCGCCAATTGAGGGAAGTGGGGGTCAAGCTAATTGTAATATTCGGTAGCAATACATACACCAGGCGAAAATGGGTTGTAGATCTATCCTGTTGCACGTTTGACTACTATGTCTTGAAGTCCAAGGTACTTGAGTCCAGAGGCAACAAAGAGCACACAACGTTTACATTTTCTGGGCTCGCGCGCATGTTGAAGCGAATGAATCCCGACCTTGTTATTGCTCCTGGATTCTCAGTGGCCACCATGAAGATCTGGATGCTTTCTTTCACTCAACGATTCAAATTCATTATCTGGACAGGAAGCGTTGAACGCAGTGGGAGTTACGGGTCACTACTCCGCGTTGTTCAACGGCGGTTATTGGCTGCTGGCGCTTCTGCATTTATCGTTTACGGGAGTGCAGCTAAGTCCTATGTTGAGTCGCTTGGTGTTCCATCCAAGAAAATATCTATCGGGATAAATACCGTAGATACCTCGTTTTTTGCTGAACAAACCCAGTTGTTGCGAGAGCGACTCCAACCTGCTAAAACAAAGTATTTGACCTTTATAGGCTATCTGAGCCGCCGTAAGAATGTATCTGATCTGGTAAAAACACTGATTCATCTCGCGCAAAAGAGAGACGATTTTGTGTTTGAGATTATTGGGGATGGAGACGAATTGCCCGTGCTGAGGAATCTGGTGCAAGTCAATCAACTCGGAGATCGTATTGTCTTTCACGGGTATCGACAGAAAGAAGAGTTGCCTCAATACCTGGCACGTAGTAATGGATTCTTGTTTCAAACGGGATTTGATATCTGGGGCCTGGTGCTGAATGAAGCGATGGCGGCTGGTGTACCTTGCATTGCATCAAAAAATGCGTGTGCTGTCCAAGACCTGCTCCATGAGAATGATGCTGGATTCGTAGTCGATTTTTCTAACCATGAACGCCTTCTTGAATCGATCGAGTGGCTGCTCGACAATCCTAAAGCGGGGTATGAAATGGGGCAGCTTGGTAAGGATTATATCGCTAACCATGCGTCTCTTTCGATAAGTGCTTCGGGATTTGTTAAGGCTATTCAGAAGAGCATGCGCGTAAAAAAGCTACAGTCGGCGTTGTCCTATGAACTATAGGGATTGGAAAGCATGGGTGAGTACCCTGCCCTGGACCATGAAGTGGTTCGTGCTTTTGGTTCTCATACGTCCTTTGATCGACATCCTCTACTTTCTAAAAGAAGTGTCCCCGTTAGTATCTCCTCTCTATATAGTGGGAGTACTTACACCGGTAATGATTGTGCTGTGCTTATTGTCCCCTAAGATGCCTCGGACAACGCGTACTTTTCTGGATGTAGTGATCAATATCTGGGGAGCCGTGTTAGCCATTAATTGCATATTGATGTTAACACTGGAGCTTTCTCTGGAGTCTTTACAGCTCATTGTAAAACAATTGACGCCGTTTTTTCTGATACTCTATTTAAGAAGGTTTATTCAGTCAAAACGGGACCTTGTCGGATTGTTGACAACCTTTTTGTATTCGACCGCATTTCCTTTTGCAATGCAACTCTATGAACGGTTTATCGGCCCCGTAGGACAGGCTATACAAACACGAGGGCACGAACGCTTTGAAGGATTATTTGCCGATGTCGTTAGCTATGCCATTTATATCACGGGTGCCTTGTTAATTGCCTGCTATTTCTTTCTTCAGGAGCGCTCAGGCAAAAGCTTTCGTAGCAGGGCCTTTTTACTTGGTAGTGTGGGCATGTTGACTGTAATGGGATTGGTGATCATGCACCATACGGCTAGCTGGATGGTAGCGGCAATGCTGGTAGGATTATTGAGTTTTTATAGCATGCGAAAGAGGCAGTTTGGTACGATAGTGTTTGTCATTGTTCTGCTTGTCATCGGATACGTAGGTTTTGGCGATTCCGTTAGTGAACGATTGGGCTCCGCATTACAAACGGACATAGCCGTCCTGGAGGGAGAAAAAGACATTGACCGCGCTTTTCATGGCAGGGTGTGGCGGTGGAAGATGTTAACGGCTTATTGGATGGAAAAGCCACTTCTTGATAAAATGATCGGCCTCTCGGTATCCTCCATGTCGATAGAATATTGGATGCTTGGGTCAGGGATACACAACGACTTCATGCGCATCATTTGTGTAACCGGGATAATAGGGTTTCTCTTCTATGTGTTATTCTATTTGGTGCTGTTGCAAAGTAGCACACAGATGAAGATGGAGGATCAGTTCTTAATCCAGGGTGGCATATTGATCATGCTCATGTATTCAGTCACTACCACACCAACCCTGTACTCCCCTCTCTTATATCTAATTTTTTCGATTTTTGCTTTTGGTGCCCTTCCGAAAAGCAAAAGAAAGTCTCCTCTCTCAATGAAAGTAAGGCCATCACGGGCCAAAAAAATCGATTCAGTTATACATGTCTAAACCGAAAGTTCTGTTACTAGGGAAACTGCCGCCTCCCTACATGGGGCCGGCAATCGCAACAGAAATTATACTCAACTCGGCATTGACTAAACAATACAATGTCATTCATCTAGATACGAACGTCCATAAAACCCTGGGTACACTAGGGACCTTGAGCCTGAAGAAAGTGGGGCAAAACGTGGGTATTTATTTCAGGTTTTTGTCCATTCTTTTAAGGGAAAAGCCCGATGTAGTCCTCATACCGATTAGCCAGGCAACAATCGGTTTCTTCAAGGATGCTGTATTCATTTTGCTGGCTTCGATGCTAAAAAGCCGGGTACTCATACAGTTGAGGGGGAGCAATATAAAAAATTGGTTGGCAAAGGCGAGCTGGTTTACTCGAACGTTCGCGTCTTTGTCTCTGCGAAAGGCAAACGGGGCTATTGTGCTTGGCGAAAAGTTGAAGCATCTCTTTACCGATTATCTTCCAACGGAAAATATCTATGTGGTCCCCAACGGCGCTAACTATCCTGGATTGCAAGTGCAAAAAAGGCGAGCTCCGGCCGCATTGAGAGTTCTTTACCTCGCTAATCTCATGCCCTCCAAGGGGATTGAAGATGCCATTTTGGCGATCAAAGAGTTGAAAGATCGAAAGGTTCAACACGTAACCTTGGATGTGGTAGGTAACTGGTTGGATGACGACATCCGAAGAACGTGCTTACACCTGGTACGCCTGCATAATTTGCCAGTCCGGTTTCACGGGCCGGCCATTGGGAAAAAGAAGTTTCGCTTTTTCTCGGAAGCCGATCTTTTTGTTTTTGTACCCCGCTTACCAGAGGGACACCCCTGGGTAATTGTTGAATCACTTGCAGTAGGATTGCCCATTATTTCAACGGATCAAGGAGCTATTTCCGAATCTGTGATTGACGGCGTCAACGGCTTCATCGTTCAGGAATACAGCCCAAGACAAATAGCTGATAAAATCATGCTGTTTATGAAGGATCAGAAATTAATAGAACAATTCAGTGCTGCAAGTAGGGCGCATTATCTAAACAATTTCACTGAAGAAAAGATGGTTCAGCGGTTAAGTCATGCTATCGACATGGTTCTGCCCGCATCACTAAAACAAGTGGCTTAATAACAATGGTATATACAGAGCGAGCTGAGAGCCAGGTGGGGCTACCTCATGAACTGGAGAATGTGCAGCAATTTTGGAATACGGAGGCATGCGGCACTCATTTTATTGAGGAGGCTGCGAACAAAAAAGAGTTTTATGATCAATACGCCCGCTTCAGGTATCTCACGGCCTGGCATATTCCAGAACTGATCCCATTTGCAGAAGCGAACGGAAAGAAAGTACTGGAGATCGGATGTGGAAATGGGGCGGATGCCGTTCAGTTTGCACAGCACGGTGCCTTGTACACGGGAGTGGACCTCACCGAAGCTGCCATTAATGCTACAAGAGAACATTTTTCACTGCGCGGCCTGTCGGGGCAGTTTCAGATAGAGAATGCTGAGAATTTGAGTTTTCAGGACAATTCGTTTGATATGGTGTACTCCCATGGTGTCTTGCATCATACTCCTAGACCAGAAACGGCTTTTGCCGAAGTACACCGTGTCCTGAAGCCAGGTGGGAAAGCTGTCATTATGCTTTACCATAAACGCAGCTTTAATTACCTGGTACGGATCATGACCTACATGCGCGCGCGCGTACTTATGAAAATAGGCTCCCGAATATTCAGGTGGAGTAAGGATCGCAAGCACATCCATGATGGGCAATATCTCGCATTACGAGATAATCGGAAAAACACCATCTATCAGGCGCATTACGAGAATTTCTTAAAACAAGGGTGGAGTTATTTATCTCCTTCAAATTTTGTCCACCACTGTACGGATGGACCAGATTGCCCATACGCCTACGTGTATTCGGGGAAAGAGGCAAAAAAAGCATTTCGAGATTTTAGCCACGTTGAAACTGCGGTAGCTCATTTTCCGCTCAGGAAATACCCAGGGCTCAACAAGATTCCTCTTGGATTTGAAAAGTACCTTGCAAAACGCATGGGCTTTCATCTTATCGTATTTGCGACCAAATAATGCATTTCTAGCTGGGATAGGAATTAACAATGTGTGGAATAGCAGGATACATTTCGTCTGAAGCCTACGATGGATATGGCATGACCCGGTTGCTGGCGCATCGGGGGCCTGATTCGATGGGTGAGCACACCTCATTAATAGCCGGTAAGTTCGTGTATATGGGGCATACTCGGCTGAGCATCGTTGACCTCTCAGATGCCGGCCGGCAGCCGATGGAGACGCCCGATTCAGACATCATCATTGTGTATAACGGGGAGATCTATAATCACCTGGAACTCAAGCAGAAGTACCTGAAGGATTATCACTTCACATCGACTACCGATACTGAAGTCATTCTTTATCTGTACCGAGAACTTGGGTTAGATTTCGTACATGAATTAAACGGTGATTTCTCTATCGCGTTACTCGATCGCAGGAGCAATCATATGTACCTGGTCCGGGATCGCTTAGGGATAAAACCCTTGTATTTCACCCATCAATATGGGACCTTCGCATTTGCTTCGGAAATAAAGTCCCTGCATGCTCTTTTTCCAGAGTCGGCCCTGTCGGAGCGCAGCATCCAGTCGTACTTCGTATTTAAGTATGTGCCGGGTAACGACACCCTGTTTACCAATATCAAACGGCTGCCTCCAGGGAGTATAGGTTCGTATGACATCGCAGAAGATCGATGGACCGTGCGAAAATATTGGGTGCCTGAAATTGGCGGATCACCACAAATTGGGGCCTATCAGGACCTGACCAGAGAACTGCACGATGTACTAGAAAGTGCTGTAAAGCTTCGGCTGATTGCGGATGTCCCCGTGGGTACATTTCTGTCTGGAGGCCTTGATTCGTCTGCAATTGCCTACTTCATTCGAAATCATCCCGAGATCATTCACTATTGCGCACGCAAAGACGAAAAAGACCTCAAAAAAGAGGGGACAACCTCAGACTCGTTTTACGCGGAGCAGATGGCAGAACAGTGGGGATTGGATTTACGGTTCATTGATATCGGGGGCGTGCAGGCCACACGGGAGTTTATTTCGAAGACACTCTACTACTCCGATGACCTGATCGCAGACGGATCCCAGATTCCGTCCTACATGATTGCCCGGCAAGCCCGGGAGACCAGTAAGGTGATGCTTTCCGGAATGGGAGCCGATGAGATATTCCTGGGATATGCGAGCCATATGTTGTCGTTGCTGGCGCTGTATTTTGACCGATTACCGGGCTGGATATCTCAGCCACTGGCAAGCCGCATGAAGCGCATTAAGCAAGGCCGAGGTTCATTTAAAGCGTATCGACGATGGCTCCATAAATTTGGTAAATATTATCTCATGGGATCAAGCCGTTATGGCGCCTATAGCATCGTGGGAGACATCGAAAATTCGATGCGCGTTTGCCGCCAGAGCAGCGAATCCATTATTGACAACTTGAACGGGTATTTCAAGACGAACGAAGATCCTTTTCATTGTTTAACACGCTTCGAGTTGGACAATTTCCTGGTTAAAAACCTTCATTACTTCGATCGGATGCTCATGGCAAACGGAGTAGAAGGGCGCGTCCCATTTATGGATCATCGTGTGGTGGAATTTGCGCTAAAACTTCCACGGAAGTACAAGATGTCCAGCTCTGGCATTCCGAAACTCATTTTGAAGGACACCATGAAAGGGCTGTTGCCCGACGGCATCATCAAGCGCAGGAAAGCAGGTTTTGGGATGCCTCTCCGAAGCATATTCAGTTCTTCCGAAAAAGTCAGGGAATTGGTAAACCTGGAATTCTTCTATGGTTTTGACTTCTTCGATGTAGACCATATCGAGTCACTCATCAACACGCATCTTAATGGCAATGAGGACAATTCTTCCATCCTCTATGCTCTCGTATCATTTCAAGAGTGGTACCACCTATATCAAACATCAGACGCCCAATATGCAGCAATTAGTTCAGAATCTTAAAAACGGGGACATGGCTGTCTTAGAAGTCCCTTTTCCAGCCCTAAATCCGGGGCATATACTTGTCCGAAATCACTACTCCGTTATAAGTGCCGGTACGGAAGGCAAAACAGTGAAAGATGCACGGCTCGGCTACATAGGTAAAGCACGAACGAGGAAGCGAGAATTAGCCCAGGTAATCGATTCTGTCAAAGTAAATGGTCTCAGTACCACGTATCAGCGGGTGATGCATCGGCTTGAAGCGCCGTCGGCACTGGGATATAGTTGCTCTGGAGAAGTAATAGCGATTGGGCCGGGTGTAAAAGGCTTTACCATCGGTGATCGAGTGGCGTGTGCTGGTAGCACAGCCGTTCATGCGGAGGTGATTACTTCCCCAGTGAATCTATGCGTCCCAATACCTAACGATGTAGATTTAAAACATGCCGCATTTACCACGCTGGGAGCGATCGCGATGCAAGGGGTACGCAGAGCTGATCTTGGCCTTGGTTCAAATTGCGTGGTGATAGGACTGGGCCTGGTTGGGTTATTGACGCTGCAGCTATTGGAAGCGGCCGGGGTTCAGGTCATCGGGATTGATATAGATACCGACCGCATTGTTTTGGCCCGTCGATTGGGCTATGGGAAAATTGTCCACAGGCAAGATCCCCTGTTAAACGAAATTATTCAAGATATCTCTCGAGGAGAAGGCACCGACTCGGTAATCATTACCGCCGGCACGTCATCACACGATCCGATAGATCTTGCCGGGCAATTATGCCGCAAGAAGGGGCGTGTGGTGATTGTCGGGAGTGTCCCAACGGGGTTCAATAGAGGCCCTTATTACAAGAAGGAATTAGACCTGGTGATGTCATGCTCGTATGGGCCTGGACGGTATGATAAGGAGTACGAGCAAAAGGGCTTGGACTACCCCATAAGCCATGTACGGTGGACAGAAAACCGTAATATGCTGGCCTTTGTGGATTTGCTGTCCCGTAAGAAGCTGGATATCGAATCGTTGATAACACACACCTTCCCTTTGGAATCTTCACAAGAAGCCTATCAGATGATTCTCGAACGGACGAAGTCGTTTACGGGGGTTGTTCTGGAGTATGATACGTCGAGGAGATTGTCAAAGAGAGTGGCTCTGAAGTATCAGTATCGATCAGAAGATGAAGTAAATATTGGGCTGATCGGTGCGGGATCCTTTGCGCAGAATGTATTGCTGCCAGCGCTCAAGGATCGGGCAACGCTTATCGGTGTGGCGTCGGGCCGGCCTAACAACGCGCGGTACGCTGCTGAGAAATTTGGATTTGATTATTGCACCGGAGAATTTGAGGAGGTACTTGAGGATGACCGCATCAATACCATCTTTATTGCGACCCGGCATGATCTCCACGCGCCTCTTGTATTACAGGCCATGGAAAAGGGAAAACATGTATTCGTAGAAAAACCCTTATGCCTATCTCAGCAGGATTTAGATTTTATCCGCAACGCCTATAAAAGCCATGGCGTGCAATTGATGGTTGGTTTTAATCGCCGTTTTGCTCCGCAGATTCAGAAATTAAAAAAGGCGTTTCAACCTGGGATTCCTGTAGCAATCAATTACCGAATTAACGCAGGTTCATTACCCCCTGATCATTGGGTTCACGATGCCGAACAAGGAGGCGGTCGAATTATCGGCGAGGTATGTCATTTTATTGACCTGGCCTGTTATTTTGCGGATGCCGCTCCTTCATCACTCGCAGCTCATGCGCTCTCGGACATCTCAGGGCTTAATGATACCCTGACCATTAATCTGGCTTTCACGAATGGCAGTACAGCTTCGATCTCCTATTTCTCCAATGGCAACAAGAAGTTGGAGAAAGAACGGTTGGAGATATTCGCTGGCGGACAAGTAGCCATACTCGAAGACTTCAAAACGCTTGCACTGTATGGCAATCGATACGAAAAAACCAAACTTCGCCGCCAGGACAAAGGCCATGTGGAGCAAGTCAGCCGATTTTTGAAAGCTTTACGTTCAGGTGACCCCGTTCCTATCTCGATGGACGAGATATACCGAAGCATGCAGACAACCTTCAAAATCGAAGAGTCGATCATCAATCATCAAATGATAGCTCTCTAAAGAACGAGGTATGGAAGACCTTTACGACGCAATGACACGCCTGCGAAGCTACGTCGAAACAGAACGATTTGCAGGGTATGATCCTTATGATGCACTCAACGCATCGTTTGACTTTTCCCGGTTTGGACACTGGGGGCCCGTCCTGGCTATCCAGGTACAGAAACGAAATCCATTAAACATCCGCTCTTTGATGAATGTCAAAAAGGGCATTAACCCCAAAGCCATGGGGCTCTTTCTCTACGCGTATTCTCAGTTGTATGAGTTGGAGAAAAACGAGTACTATCTCGAAAAAGCCAGGTATCTCGTTCGGATGATTCGCGAAACGGTATCCAAAGGATACCGCGGAGCCGGTTGGGGGTATAATTTTGATTGGGCAAGTCCTGGCAAGTATTTGCCTGCGTATACACCATCCGTTGTAGTGACGGCTTTTGTCGCCCGGGGCCTGTTTAAATATTACCTCGTCTCTCGCGATCAGGAAGCCTATTCATTGTTGCTAAGTGCCAGCAAATTTATTCTTGAGGATCTACCACGAACGGAGACGGAAGATGGTGTTTGTATAAGCTATACACCCGTTAAGAAAGATTGCTGCTACAATGCCAGTTTATTGGGTGCTGAGCTTTTGGCGAGGGTGTATGCCTTAACGAATGAGGAGCATTTACGAACAATTGCTTTGCAAGCGGTCGACTTCGTTGTTGCACACCAGTACGATGATGGGCATTGGAAGTACAGCATCGATATCAAGACGGGCAAGGAGCGAAACCAGGTAGATTTTCACCAGGGGTTTGTACTGGATTGCATAAAAGATACGCTCAGGTTTACCCGTGAGAACAACGAAATATACCAAAAGGCAATTCTTAAAGGAGCCTATTTCTACAAGAACGAGCAGTTCAAACCAAGCGGCCGGTCTATGTGGCGCCTGCCATCACAGTGGCCTGTAGATATTCATCATCAAGCTCAGGGAATCATCACATTTAGCAAACTGGCCTCCCTGGATGAATCGTTTGGCGTTTTTTCCGAGCAAATTGCCCGGTGGACGATCCATCATATGCAAGATACAGCCGGCTTCTTTTATTACCGAAAAGGCCGCTTGTGGACGAATAAGATCCCCTACATGCGCTGGGGCCAGGCCTGGATGATGACCGCACTTTCTCAATTGATTACAACGCTTTCTTTAACCCCGGCTCATACATGAGAATTCTCGTCTATTTAGGGCATCCAGCACATTATCACCTCTTTAAACATGTCGTTGCCTCCCTGGAGAGCAAGGGGCACCATGTGCAGATCGTAATTAAAGAAAAAGATGTACTCAGAGAGCTGTTAGAAGAAGCCGGGTGCCCCTATCAGGAAGTCCATGAGCGTGGACCAAAGAGAAATAAACTGGACTTTGCATTTAACCTGTTCATACGGGATATCGCCGTATATAAGATTGCAAAGAAGTTTAAGCCGCAGGTGATGCTGGGTACATCGGCAGAGATTGCACACGTCGGCAGAATACTAGGTATTAAGTCAATCGTCGTCAATGAGGATGACTATGAAGTGGTCCCCTGGTTTGGGCGCCTTGCTTATCCTTTTGCATCGTTCATCTTAGCGCCTTCAGTGTGCACTGTAGGACGATGGACAAACAAAAAAATCAGCTACGAGGGGTATCACGAACTCGCTTATCTTCATCCAAATCATTTCAAACCGGATGAAGAAGTTTGTTCGCTTTTAGCCCCTGATGGCGGGCGTTATTTTATTCTTCGCTTCGCCAAGCTTACTGCGCATCATGATGAGGGGAGGAAAGGAATTTCCGCCGAAGTGGCAAAAAGTGCCATCAAGCTTCTAGAGCCTCATGGACGCGTGTATATATCTTCGGAGCGTATCCTTGAAGAGGAATTTGAGGACTATAGGATTGCAATTGACCCTGGGTTAATGCATAGTGCTCTTTATTTCTCATCTCTTTATATTGGGGATAGCCAGACAATGGCGGCAGAAGCTGCCGTGCTGGGAACCCCTTCAATCCGCTTTAATGACTTCGTGGGCGAGATTAGTTATCTCGAAGAACTCGAACATCGTTACGGATTGACCTATGGTATAAGCACCGATAATCCAGATCGCCTGTTGCGGAAGATCCGCGTTTGGTTGAGGCAATCAGATCTGGATGAAGAATGGCAGAGGAGAAGGAATTCTATGTTGAATCACAAGATTGACGTGGCACAGTTTATGTCCGATCTGATCGAAAGTTTTGGACACCCCTCGGATTCACAACTTGTTGCCTCCGATATCAACCACGCCCCCCAATCACATCAATAGTTAGTCGGGTATTAGGAGCCGGTATTTGTCACTTCTTTTTAGATAGGCTCCTTTTAGATCCACATCACTCAATGCATATCAACACCAATATGGCTAGCGAAATACGGGAATTGGCTCGTAAGAGCACGGAGTCCCTCGAAAGCGTTCTGCTTGAAAGCGAATCCGGGCTTATAGGAGCTGCAGCACCTCCAGGGTATGACGGGAGGCTTACCTATTATTTATCATCTGAAAACACGCACGATGTTGAGCGCCTTCCTGATTGGTTGGTTGGGAATATCGTCAACTTAAAACCAATCAACGATATAGGTGACTTAAATGGATATTTTAGTGCACTGAATACAAAGCTGCCTAATCATGGCGTCTTTGTAGGGTGCGTCGAAACACAGCATCAAGTGAAGGCGCGTTTGTTCAAGCATTACCCTTCGCTCATCGCGGCTTTAATGTATTTCTGGGTCTTCTTCTTTCGCCGTGTATTACCCAAACTGGGCGCCACGCGAAAGTTGTATCATTTCTTTAGCAAAGGCCGGCGAAACATGCTTTCCAAGACCGAGGTGTTGGGGCGGCTTGTATACTCGGGATATGAAATCATCGAATACCGCGAAATCGATCATCTTTCCTATTTCTTTGCGATGAAGAACGAGCCCCCTTCTGGAGATAAAACACCCTCCACAGGGCCTTTGCTGAAGATGAAAAGAGTGGTCAAAGGGGGGCGTATGGCCTATATCTATAAGCTTCGCACGATGCACCCCTATGCTCAATATATCCAGGAGTATGTGTATGAGCGCAATCATCTTGAGAAGAACGGAAAGCTGAAAAACGACTTCCGTATCACATCCTGGGGGAAGTTGTTACGCAAGTTGTGGATTGATGAGATCCCAATGATATACAATGTCCTCAAAGGAGATATGAAATTCGTTGGTGTGCGCCCGTTGAGTGCTCATTATCTAGGGTTATACCCCGCCGATTTGATAGAACTCCGCCTGCGTCATAAACCTGGTCTTATCCCTCCGTTCTATGTGGATATGCCCGAATGCTTTGAGGATATCGTTGCTTCAGAAGAGCGGTATCTAAAAGCATACGAAAAGCAGCCCTTCCTGACGGATATCAGATACTTCTATATGGCCATGAAAAATATCCTGTTCAAAGGAGCCCGAAGCGGGTAAATGTACAACTCTAATTTAATCTGATCAGATTTATGATACGCTTAGATGACACCATCACGGTGAATGAAGACCTTATGGTTGCTGATCTTGATGGCGAGATGGTATTGCTGAATACACAATCTGGAACGTACTTCGGATTAAACGAGGTCGGTTCAAGAATTTGGGAGTTAGCCTCCGAACCCAGGATGATAACGGATATTCTTGATGCATTGGCAAACGAGTATTCCGTGGATCAAAAGCAATTGGAGGGGGACGTGTTGCACTTCATTAATAGTCTCTTTCAAAGATCATTAGTTCATGTTGTTGCTACCGTTGAAGTATAAACAAAGACCCATAAAGCCCTGGACTGAATGGCGTTTGCTCATTCGGGTTGCTGCTCTCATCGGATGCATTCGATTGGGGTTGCAGGTGCTTTCTTACAAGCGGACTAGTGCACTTGTAAAGCGAACATCAAACCCTCGAATGAATAGGGACGAGTTGCCTTTTGACGAACGGCGTAGGCTCATTTGGGCCGTCCGTGCTCTCAGTAAAAGAATGCTGAATACCAAACCGTGCCTGACACAGTCGCTTGCGCTACTTTGGTTGTTGCGGCGCAGAGGGGAAGATGTGCATGTTCAAATTGGCGTTCGAAAGAATGATGCTGGCGAATTTGCCGCTCATGCCTGGCTTGAAAAAGAGGGGCGAGTACTTATCGGAGGGCAAATGTCTCCGGCTAATTATGCGCTTCTAAAGCGATCGGGGGTAAATTTGTCATGAGTGGGATAACTGGAGTAATGAACCTGGATAGGCGAACTGTTTGGGAAACAGAGGTGCTGTCTATGCACGAGCTGCTTTCTCACAGAGGGCCTGATGGGGGCGGGACGTGGCACTCCGAGCATATTGGCCTGGCTCACCAAAAGCTTGCTACAACACCAGAAAGCCACTATGAATGGATGCCTCTTGCAAGCGAACGTGGGTCGCGGATGATTGTAGCGGATGCTCGCATTGACAATCGAAAAGAGTTGATTTCTAAATTGGCACTGACCCCGAAGAAAGGGGAGCCAATTACAGATGCTGAAATCATTCTTGCTGCTTATGACGAATGGGGGGTGCGCTGCTCCAGGAATTTAGTAGGTGCGTATGCTTTTGTTATTTGGGATGAGGAAAAACAACACTTATTATGTGCTCGAGACCACTTTGGTCTGAAGCCGTTGTATTATGCCCATATTGAAGGAAACCGGTTTGCCTTTGCCTCCGAGATTAAATCTATTCTCAGCCTAAAAGATATTCCCAAAGAGATCAATGATACGGCGGTAGCCGATCACTTATTGGTCCCTGTTGAGAGCGACGCCGTGTTTACCTTTTATAAACACATTCTTCGCCTGGAGCCCGGCCACTACCTTGTGGTGAAGACCGATACGATGCGGAAGGAGAAGTACTGGGAGTTTGATCCGAATCGGGAAATCAAGTATGCCTCTGATGCCGAGTATGCAGAGGCGCTGAAAGAAATATTTCTGGAATCAGTTCGCTGCCGTACACGGAGCAGCCATGCTGTTGGCGCTATGTTGAGCGGCGGGCTGGATTCGTCCTCGATAGTAGGGGCTGCCGCACAGCAATTAGGCACTAGGAACAAGTCCTTGCACACATTCTCTGCTGTATTTGAGGAAGTAAAGAAAAGCGATGAGTGGCCCTATATCGATTCTGTAGTGAACATGTATCAGGATCGGTTGGTGCCCCATATTGTGAGTGCAGATTCCGTGAGTCCTTTTTACGCATACAACAAGGTGTTGTGGCATCAAGATAGCGCTATGCAAGCCGGCAATATGTACTTCTTCTGGAAGCTGTACGAAAAGGCGCAGGCAGAAAATGTAAGAGTTATCATGGACGGTTTTGATGGGGACACAACCCTGTCGCACGGTGTAGGCTACTTGCACGAATTGGCAAATAAAAAACATTGGTACACCTTGTACCGTGAAGTGCGGCTCATTCATGAGTTGTGGGGCAAACCGTGGAAGCGCCAGATGTGGAAATGGGTCAAGCTTTATGGGATAGCTCCCATGATGGACCGGTTCCCTTTGCTGCAGTCTACTATCCGTTCTGGGAAAAAGGCGATGCATCGAGACAAACAAAGCATGCCGGTCGATGCCGACTCTCTCAAGTGGCAACATGTGCTAAACGAGCAATTTGCTCAAGGGCTGAAGCCTCAGTTGAGAACACCTATTGGGTACCCTAAAACGGAACGTGAATATCATCATTTGTTGCTAAAACAGCCTGTCATGCAACGGATCATAGAAACCTGGGAGGCGTCGGCTGCTGCGTTTGGCATCGAACTCAGGCTTCCTTTTTGTGACAGGCGCCTGATTGAGTTTTGCCTGGCTTTACCTCCTCGGCAGAAACGACGAGAGGGGTGGACCCGGGTTGCGATGAGGAATGCTATGGAGGGCGTGTTGCCTGAAAAAGTCCGCTTGCGTCCAGACAAAGGCAATCTTGCACCCGGGTTTGAGCACGGGTTGCTCGTGAGAGACCCCGTTCATCTCAATGAGATGATTGCTAAGGACACGGGCGGCATCGGGCGATACGTGAATCTTAAATCCCTTTCAGAATCTTTGCCCACATTTACGGCTGGCAAAGAGAGCAACAATACTACGTTTCACTGGCGTGCTTTATCCTTGGCCTTGTGGCTGAACTACACAGGTTTATAACCTAATACCCAATATCCTGGGGGTAACTCCAGGTTTCTTTATTCACCAAAACTCTCAAAAAAGATGAAGAATTCTGAGAAAAAAGAATATATCATCCCTGAAGTCGTAGACTACGGAGATGTTGTAGAGCTCACTCGCAATAGTGGTGCTCCAAATAGCGATGGCCAAGGCAACGGTACAGCTTGCTTTGGCGACTTTTGTAGCGATCCTCGTGATCCTTAATAGATAAAATGCTCCCCGGCTCCCCCTCATTTCTTTTAGTTCACATGATTAGTTCTGTGTAGATAGGGCATAAGGCCAAGGATAAAACACCAATATGTATCAGGCATTTGGACTCAATATTGAGTCAGAGATTTCTCTATCCGGAATGGTGCCGGGTGTAGAACCAGTTGATGTCCGCATTTCTCGAGGCCACGTAGAAAAACCATGGCCTCTCGACGGTGAAGAACGACGTATGTATGTCCGCGAACACAATGGGGATGTGTACATCGTTTGGTATTCCGAAGAGGACACCGAGCAACGCATCCTGGTGCGCTCAGGAAAGGATATCATCGTTGATGCTGAATCTGCGTCTTCGACTAGCGTCGTCAAGCAGGCTATTCAAGGTTTGGGCCTTGGGTTGCTTTTACATCAACGTGAACGGTACGTGCTGCACGCCAGCGCGGTTGAGATTAATGGAGAGGCGGTGGTATTTATCGGATTCAAAGGAGCGGGGAAATCGACTACCGCTTCAGCGCTTATCGGAAAAGGCCATTCTCTAGTCACCGATGACCTGCTTGCTGTTCAGATACCTGAAAACGACCCACGGGCTTATGCCCATCCTGGTATTCCCAGTATGAAGCTATGGCCCGACTCTGTAAAAGCTTCTCTCGGAGAAGACCCTTTTAAACTACCACGCATTTTTGACCGTGAAGAGAAACGGCTCAAGAACCTGGACGATCAATTTGTAAGGGCTCCTCTTCCCATTCGGTGCGTGTACGTCCTGGAATTTACCCAGGAGGCCCTAGATGCACCTGTCCTGGCTCGCTTACCGGGTGCAGCTGCTTGTATCGAGTTGATCCGCCATTCTTACGGGATTCGTATGCTTGGGCCAGGCGGCAGAAACAAGACGCATTTTACCCAAACGACCGAACTCCTAAAACGCGTACCTGTCTATCGATTGAAACGATCTAAGTCTTTCGATGGGATACCCCGACTTGTGCAATGCATCGAAGACCATGATATCTAAAAAATCGGTACAATCAGCCTGGGCGCGAAGTTATTTGCTGGTTCGTGCGTTTAAGTTGATTTGGGATGGTATTGGAGGGTGGATTGTACTCTGGTTTGCATTACTCGTTATTCAGGGCGCCCTGCCAGCGGTAATTGTCTATCTGACCAAGATATTGGTAGATCGCCTTGCAGAACGGATTGGCGCCGGCACGGCCATGGACATGATTGAACCAATTCTCTGGCCGGCCCTGTTCATCGGTGCCATTTTTGTCGTCCAGCAGGGATTGCAGAGCATCCTCAAATGGGTGCGCACAGCGCAGTCAGAATACATTCAGGACCACATCAAGTCGCTCATCCATACCCAGGCAACACGCGTCGACCTCGAGTTTTACGAAACGCCGGCTTTTTACGATGAAATGGAGCGCGCAAACAGCCAGGCGGAAAAACACTCTGTTTCGCTCCTGGAAAACCTGGGCGGTGTAATTCAGAATGGCGTGACCCTCATTGCAATAGCTGCATTAGTTGTCTCATACAGCTTGTGGTTGCCTGCCATTTTGATCTTCAGCGCCTTACCCGCTTTGTGGGTGGTGGTACGGCATAATGTCAAACATCATGAATGGTGGAAGATCGTTACGGAGCAACGCCGGAAGGCCTTGTATTACGACTGGATTCTCACCAGCCGATTTCCCGCACCAGAGGTTCGTGTTTTTAATCTAAGCGCCCATTTTTCTCACCTCTACCACATGATGCGGCGTTCGCTGAGAGAACGGCGCTTATCCCTGTTGAAAAGCCAGTATACCGCACAACTATTTGCTGGTATGACCGCCTTATTAATGACGGGAAGTGTCATGGTTTGGATGGTTCTTCGGGCACTTCGAGGATTAGCAACGCTTGGTGATATCGCGCTCTTGTATCAGGCCTTTCAACAAGGGCAAGCGTTGATGCGCTCTTTGTTGGCTCATATTGGGCAATTGTACACTAATATTCTCTTCTTGGAGCATCTGTTTAACTTTCTGGATTTTACGCCCCGGGTAATGAAGCCCAAAACAGACGCCCCATTTCCTGTAGCCCCTTATGGCATTGAAATACGTGATGTCGATTTCCGATATCCAGGGAGCGAACAGCTTGCGCTAAAAGATTTCAGCATTTCAATACCGCCAGGCAAAACAGTTGCAGTAGTAGGTCCTAATGGTGCTGGCAAAAGCACGCTGATCAAGCTGGTTTGCCGCTTTTATGATCCTGAGAAAGGGCATGTGTTGCTAAATGGGACGGATGTACGTGACGTATCACCCCGTACGCTGATGGATCATATCACAGTACTGTTTCAGCACTGGGTAAACTATGCGGGTTCTGTTGCGGATACGATCGGGCTCGGAGAGGTTACGGGAGGTAAGCAGATGGATCAGGTCGTAGAAGCGAGCAAAGCGGGGGGCGTACACGAATTTATTGATCGGTTGCCAAATGGGTATGACACACAACTGGATAAGCAATTCAAAGGCGGTGTTGATTTAAGTGGGGGCCAGTGGCAGCGCATTGCCCTCGCACGCGCTTTTTACAGGCAGGCCCCGATCTTACTGCTCGATGAGCCCACCAGCTATATGGATCCATGGGAAGAAAACAAGTGGCTCGACCGCTTCTTTGAATTGGTGTCCGAACGAACGGCTATTATTGTCACCCATCGATTCACTACTGCCCGAAAAGCAGATTTGATCTACGTCATGGAAAAAGGGAAGGTGGTTCAATCGGGTACGCATGAAGAGCTGTTGGCAGAAACTGGCTTATACGCTACCTGCTGGAACGAGCAACAATCAGCCGGAGAAAAAGAAGCAATCCGGCACGTATCGAAATACGCACCCGATAGGGAATTCTCAGGACGTCAAGTTTAACGCGTGTTCTTGGGTCGTTTCCTGGAGAAATGTTTTTGGCAGAAGGCGCCCTTGCGTTTGCCTCCATTGGGTAGCAAATCTGATTAGCTCGGATATGCTGGTGAATTCTAGTTTTTCCTTTACCCGCCGCCGATGAGTTTCCACCGTTTTTCTATCCAGCTTTAACCGGTCTGCTATCTCGTTAGGATTGGATCCCTCACTTAACATAAGGAGAACCGAAAGCTCTCTGTGTGTCAGCTTGTCTAAGACATGAGACACCGATTCTGAGAATCCTTTGGTGATCTTGTTAAGTAACCGCACCGTCATTGAGGCGCTGAGATAGGTTTCGTTTCTTAGAACGCTCTGTATCCCCTTCATTAAATCGCTCACTGGCGCCCGCTTCATTACGTATCCCATTACTCCCACCTCAATGGCACGCTCGGCAAAGATTTGTTCTTCGTATTGGGTGTAAATGATGATTCGCAATTCCCTGTGTAGAGAGAGTAATTGTGATGCGAAATCCAGCCCGTACGCGTCGGGTAAAGATAGGGATAAAACGATGACATCGGGATTTTGAGCTTCTATGAGGTCTACACTGCCCATCGCAGTATAAGCTTGCCCACCATACTCAAGGTGTTGAATACGTTTAATCTTTGAAGAGATTGCATCCCCTATGATAGGATGCCGGTCTATTACGACGAGTTTGTTTGATACAGAAGGGGTGTCGGGAGTGGAGGAACGTTGGGGTAATGTCACGGTGCCCGCCTCAGGTTTTACGGCAATTCCAGTTAGGAACATTCAGGGAGGGGGGGCAGTGGTCGGTCGAGGCCGATTATCCAAGAGTGTCTGCTTTTTATAAAGCAACAAACATGCCGGTGTTCGAATAGCCTTTAATTGGCTAATAGGTTCAACAAGGGATGTAGCCGAAGCTTTTTTGAAAGATATTTTGTTATCTAACGTATCATTTCGATATCTTTAGATCGGGTATTGTCACCCTGCGTTTTTCATCAGTCCGTTCTTTAAGGAATACCCATTCTTCCTTTCTGTCAGTTGTTCGGTTGAGAAGCAAGATGTCGGAGTATTTCATGTCATCCAGAAGTTCTAGGTACGTGTGACTTGGGAGCCCATCGTCGATAATAAGAGGTGATTGCATAATAATCAGGAGAAGAATTGCGGTCATTAAAGGTCACTACGGTGTAAATTTAGGGGATGAAATGAATATGTGGGATCTTACTTTATGCCAAAGTAGTGTGGTTGAAACGACTACTATACTGTCGGTTGTTTTTTGTATGACTCTGCGGCCGCTATCGTAACAATCGGGATAAGCACTGTGAACCCATTTAGTGTAGATTCTTAGCCCGGATATTTACTGGACATATGCGAACATGCCAATGGTGCAGCAAGTCTGGATGGTTTCTTAAGCTTACTAAGGATGGACTTTGTCCAACCTGCGAAGCTGACGTGAAATCGCGTATCATTCATGCAACACAAGTGCTGAATGAAAGCATGAGGCTCTTGAAAAAGAGCAAGGATCTTGATTTACGTCTATCAAAATCTAAAGTGGCTATCGAAAAGTTACGAGATCTTCTTCCCTACTTTCAGAAAGGGCTTGTGCGATTAAAACCTTCGCCGCAAGAATGGGTTATGCGCATTCATTCTGAACAGCGCAAAATTGTGAATCAGCACATTGGCACTCTGATGAATGATTCGATCAAAAGGGCACAACAATCAACCAATGCCGCTCAACGGTCTGCTGTGTTTGAGGTCGTGCAGGACGGTATTCATAAGTATAGCGAATACCTGGGGAAGGCGAATGCGAAACGGTGGCAATCCAAGATTGAGATTGAGCAGGGATATCTCGTCAAAGATCTGGAAAACTCGGCCAACAAAAAATCAGAGCGCGATATTGCTCTCGATCAATACAAGGAAACGCTTGCTATGATGAGGGCGGAGTTCGCCGGGAGCAGAGAACAAGTCTTAGAGATCAGAAGAATAGAAAAGCTAATCACGGATTTGGGCGGCCAATTGCCAGAGCCCCTGAAGAAGGAGTCTGACTCAAATAAATCGAATGCCGACAAAGAGCCTTCGGCCGCTTCTCATAAACACCAAATCATTATCCCTCAAAAAAAGACAGGCACTTCCTGAGGTACAATCACATAAATTCTGACGAATTGATGCGATCAGTTTCTGGTTTCTCGTTTCTGGTTACTTGTTGAAAAGCAGGTTTGTACCTGGCTCTGCAGGTTCTTTCGCTGCAGTTCTGGAAAAGAGGCCATGTACAACGAATGAATTAGAAAGAAAATACATTCAATTCATTCCCCTCTTTCCAGGTCTTATTATCTATGTCTTATAGAGCTACGATCCAATTCCTCCGCGTTTTCCTGTTTTTTGTACTGGTCACTCCTTTTCCCCTCATGGCCCAAGATTCGATGATTGGGGAACCCCTTCAAGGCCAGCAGAAGATTATCAGGTCAAATGAAATCCTTATGGTGTGGGCCAATCCCGATGGAGATAATGTAAACGAAAAGTTGTATGACTTCGTAAGCTTTGGGAATCCAGCACTCGAAGATTCCATCCAGGCACAGGACAGGGCAGGACTACCAGACACATTTCCTTATGCTGAGTCACAGGCTATGAGTATGGTTGTTGGTTCATTTGACGATGATCCGTTCGATGATGCTATTATTGTTTGGGCCGGACCAGGAGGACGGCTTTACTCTCAGTCTCCATCAACAGGTACAGAGGTAAAGGGAGGGTTGCCGCAATTGATACTCGATGAACCTGTAGTTGAAGAGCTCAAACCTGCAGGTACGCTGTACGAAAATTTGCCTGAACCTCATACTATCCGTGTGGTTGCGGGTCAATTTGATGAAGATGAATACGAGGAAGTGGTACTTGCCTACATAGGAACGAGTGGACAGATTGAAGTTGAGGCGTATGACGCCTCTTCGGGAACGATGGTCTCAGAGAAAACGGGAGTCCTGATGGAGTTGCCTATCACTGGGCCAGAAAATCTATCACGCTCCATTCATTTTGACATCGCAGCAGGTGATCTTACGGGTGACGATGTGGATGAACTGGTAGTCGGAACCGTTCGCCAGATTACTGATGGATGTACGGCCAATGCAGGATGCTGGGCTGCAACCTATTATCTGTACGAATTAACGGATTCAGGCGCGAACTTGCTTGGGCAAGTCGATACCCAAAAAGAGGAGTCC
>JAHQVL010000124.1 GCA_019634345.1 Rhodothermaceae bacterium | reverse complement strand
GTGGGAGCATGATGATGAGAACGATCCGAACCCCTACCAGGTGGAACATGATGAATTGTTTGCAGCTGTTGCTGCAGGCGAATTCAAATATGCAGATGCCAAAAATGGAGCGATGAGTACGATGACTTCCATCCTGGGGCGCATGGCTACCTCTTCTGGCCAGGTCATAGAGTGGGAAGATGCGATTAATTCCGATCTCAGCCTTATGCCTAAGAAATTTGCATGGGATGCAGAGCCACCCATTCTTCCAAATTCAGATGGCTATTATCCGATAGCAATCCCAGGTAAAACCAAAGTACTTTGATCGATTCGGGTTTCGTGTTTGTGTCAAAATGAATACGAAACCCGATACTGACCCCCGAAACGAAAAATAATATGGATAGAAGACATTTTATGAAAAGTGGATTGGTAGCGTCTGCAGCTGTAGCTGGCGGATCCACTTCAATAGCTGCCGCTCAAACAACCCAAGGTGAAGCCAAGAAGGGAGCGAAATTTAACTTAAAGTTTGCTCCTCACTTTGGCATGTTCAAGAACCATGCGGGTGACGATCTAATCGATCAAATTACCTTTATGGCCGAAGCCGGCTTTATGGCAATGGAAGACAATGGGATGAAGGGAAGAACAGTAGAAACGCAAGAAGCGATTGCCAGTGAGATGGGAAAGCACGGAATGGAAATGGGCGTTTTTGTGGCCCATACAATTTCTTGGAGGGAGCCTGGGCTGGTAAACCCTGATAATCATGATGCGTTCTTGGCTGAAATCGAGGAGAGTGCCGAGGTGGCTAAGCGAGTGAATGCTACATGGATGACGGTAGTACCGGGATTTGTTGATCTTCGCCTTGATATGGGGTACCAAACGGCGAATGTAGTGGAAGTACTGAAGAAAGCAAGTGGGATTTTAGAGCCTCACAACCTGGTAATGGTCCTTGAGCCACTAAACTTTTACAATCATCCTGGGCTCTTCCTGACCAAGATCGCTCAAGGGTATGAGGTATGTAAAGCGGTAAATAGCCCTGCGTGTAAGATCCTGGACGACTTATACCACCAGCAAATCCAGGAAGGCAATCTAATTCCGAATATCGATAAAGCCTACGATGAGATTGCCTATTTCCAGATTGGAGATAATCCAGGACGTAAGGAGCCAACCACTGGTGAAATCAACTACAAGAATGTGTTCAAGCACATCCATGAAAAGGGCTTCACGGGCATCCTTGGTATGGAACACGGGAATTACTATCCTGGCAAAGAAGGAGAAGCAAAGCTTATTAACGCGTACCGGTCTGTTGACGTTAGCTGATGCTAACTTGCTACAATTACTACACCGGTACAGCTTCCTGAAGCTGGGTTGATTTCCGTTGTAATGTCGCCTACAAGCGGGCCAGATACGATGGTACAGACAATGTTATTGTCACCGTTTCCACTGCTACTGGCACTGGTTGCTGTGATAATAAAATTGCCAGCGTTGACGGTCCCGCTGTAGACCCCGTTGAGATCCACGTAGTTACCAGATCCGTCTGTTGTATACCCCAGAGTTGCAATATCTAGGGTCAAGTCTTGAAAATTAGATTGGCGCCCGCCCACGGTAGGCATGCCGCCGCCATAAGAAACTGGAGTTCTTAGCCAGGCTTGTGCCTCAGAAGCTATGCGCATTGAAGTGAGTTGAATGGCGTCAATATTTGCCTTTTTTTGATTTACGGCAAAAGCTTGAAGACCAACGATAACAGCAACTCCAACGATGACAATTCCTAGTACGAGAAGAAGTAATTGTTGTTGTCCCATTGTATACCGGGAAGAGGGCCTTATTAAGGGATCCTCTCTTAAATGTGCTAACAGACAATGAACGATAATGGGGGGCATTGGTACCAGAATATCGTTATGAATCCAATGTCTACATGGTTCTTTTCGGTGAATAAAAGATGCTCTTTAGGCTAATTACCATACACGTTTTTTGGACCCTGTTCCGATGGGGGAAATCTTGTTAAGAATTTAATTTCATCCTTTGCCATAGTCGTAAGAAAGTAGTAACATGGTGCGCGGTAAAGAGAAAAAAAGAGCAAAAAGAAATTGAAACTATGCCATTAGGAAGAAAAGTTAGATACGGAATGGTAGGCGGAGGCCCAGGTGCATTCATTGGTGCGGTGCATCGGAAAGCGGCGGCATTGGACGGAGAAATTGAGTTGGTTGCTGGGGCATTTTCCTCCTCCTCGGAAAAGTCAAAACAGCAAGGTGAAGAGCTGAAGCTTGATGCCTCTCGCGTGTATGGTTCATACAAGGAAATGGCAGACGCAGAGCGTCAACTGCCTGCCGGCGAGCGGATAGATTTTGTTTCTATCGTTACCCCGAACTTCACGCACTATGACATCGCAAAGACCTTCATTGAAGCAGGCTTTCATGTGGTATGTGATAAACCCATGACGATGACTGTCGAAGAAGCTGAAGACCTGTGCAGATTGGTAGAAAAGCATAATACCATATTTGCACTCACCCACAATTATACCGGGTATCCGATGGTCAAGCAGGCCCGGGAATTGGTGCAGGGCGGCAAGCTAGGAAAGGTCCGAAAGATTGTTGTTGAATACCCTCAAGGTTGGCTAGCTACTCACCTGGAGGCTGAAGGCGCGAAGCAGGCTGTTTGGAGAACCGATCCTAAGCAGGCTGGTGTTTCTTCAGCGATTGGGGATATTGGCTCGCATGCAGAAAACCTCGCCCGTTATATTACTGGATTAGAGATTGAGAAAATCTGTGCGGATTTGACGACCTTCGTTCCGGGTCGTTTGCTTGAGGACGATGCCAATATGCTACTTCATATGGAAGATGGCGTAAAGGCTGTTTTATACTGTTCTCAAATTTCAGTTGGAGAAGAGAACAACTTGCGGATTCGCGTTTACGGTACTGAAGCGTCTCTGGAATGGCATCAAGAGCATCCAAATTATTTGTATGTGCGCTATCCAGACGGTCCGGAAAAAGTATATAAACGTGGCAACGATTATTTAGCAGACGTAGCCAAGCACAATACGCGTCTTCCGTTCGGTCACCCAGAGGCCTTCATAGAAGCCTTTGCAAATATATACGTGAATGCAGCACGCACCATAGCTGCCCGCCTTGCAGGAGAAGATCCCGGACCCTTCGACACTGATTTCCCAACCGTTCAAGATGGAGCGATTGGGGTGCATTTTATTCATACTGCTGTAAAAAGCGGAAAAGAAGAAGGATGGGTCGATGCCAAATATGCCCCTCCAGGTTCTTAATCTGCTTTATAATATTCAATTAACCACTAATACTATTGTAGACAATGGGACGTCCAGTTACACTTTTTACAGGACAATGGGCTGATTTGCCTTTGGAAACGCTGGCTCAGAAAGCCAGTGAGATGGGATTTGATGGCCTTGAGCTTGCTTGCTGGGGAGATCATTTCGACGTACAAAAAGCACTTTCCGATCCAGGCTACTGCCAGGGAAGGCATGATTTGCTTGCTAAATATGGACTTAAAGTGTGGTCGATAAGTAACCACCTGGTTGGGCAAGCCGTTTGTGATAATATCGACATTCGCCATAAGTCAATCTTACCTGGTTTTGTATGGGGAGATGGAGAACCAGAAGGTGTTCGCCAACGAGCGGCGAAGGAATTAATGGATACCGCTCGAGCTGCATCAAAATTAGGCGTATCTGTTGTGAACGGCTTTACAGGGAGTAGTATTTGGCACTACCTGTATTCATTCCCTCCTGTCGACCCATCTATGATAGACGCAGGCTTTAAAGATTTTGCCGATCGATTCAATCCTATTCTTGATGTATTCGACGAAGTAGGTGTACGCTTCGGGTTGGAGGTACATCCAACTGAGATTGCCTTTGATATTACTTCCGCACGCAGAGCCCTGGATGCATTGGGTAATCGCGAAGCTTTTGGATTTAATTACGACCCAAGCCATTTTGGATATCAAGGCGTTGATTACCTCGGTTTTATTGATGAATTTGCCGATCGCATCTACCATGCCCATATGAAAGATGTGTGGTGGTCTGATCAACCCACACATGCCGGCGTATTTGGAGGGCATGCGGATTTTGGGCATAAAGATCGTTACTGGGACTTCCGTTCGATTGGAAGAGGAAATATCGATTTTGAGGAAATTATTCGCCGGCTAAATCGAGTTGGATATAATGGTCCCCTCTCCATTGAATGGGAAGATTCAGGTATGGATCGTGAAGAGGGGGCAGAAGAGGCCTGTGCCTATGTGAAAGCTGTTGATTTTACTCCTGCTCATGGTGCCTTTGACGCCGCATTTGCCAAGGATAATCAATAATAGTTTCAAGATGGTTTTTTGGAAAGTAATCAGTGCAACGATGTCGCTGCTTTTTATCGCCTGGGCAGCATTTCAGGCCAATGACCCGGATCCTTTTTTATGGATTCTCGTCTATGGATTGGCTGCCCTGGCGAGTATTCTTTTTCTTGTGAACAGGTTGCCCATAGCACTTCCAGGAGTTTTTGCAATAACTGGAGTAATCTGGGCCATGGTTTTGCTCTCTCAGGCTGAATACATGGAGCTTTCAGCTGCTATTGAACTCTGTAAAGAAGAAATGGCATCTATGGTTGCTGTATGTTCCTGGATACCCCAGAAACTGATGAGTGAAAAGTGGAGAGAGATGGGAGGGCTTTTGTTTGCATCTTCTTGGATGGCAATTCTAGCCTTCGTGTTATTTAGAGCAAAGAAAGAATAACAGTTACATTACGCATACTGTCGAGTCAAACAGGGCACAATATGAGAAAGCAACTCATTGGTGCCCTTTTTTTGTGGGCTTATTCATCTAGAAAGATGTTAGCGTACCAACGTTTATGAATCAACGCACTGTACGAATACAACATTGGTTTATAAGCTATTGCTTTATTTGGGCAATGCTACTGTCACCGGTTTCAGTGCTTGCACAGGCGTTTCCAGAGACTGCACCTGTGGTGATTGCCGGTTCGATGGATGACCGCCCTCGTATGCTTTTTGTCACTCAGGATAGGTATACGTGGATTACTTACGACACGGATCTGGGCAACTTGCATCGTATTTGGATAGGTGGATTAGAGGCTCCTTCTTTAAAATCTGCTTCCTTTATGGCCGAAAAACCGACGCTGCAAGGGATAGTGTTGTTCGAAAACAAGAAAGAGCAAAAATGGAGAATTATCAGAAAAGGAGAAGTGTTAATTCCTGAAGTGTCCTTTCTGGGATATAAGTGGATAGGGAATCAACTAATTTTGCAGTACAGCTTGCAAACCTCTTACGGCCATTCCATCTTAGTGGAAGAGCAACCGCGAATATCTCAGGATAGAGAGTTTCCTGTGTTACATCGGAGCTTCAGTGTGTCGAACGTTCCTTCTGACGTGCACGTTGGATTAGAGGTATCTGCTGAAAAAATAAAGCAGACGTCAGATTTTAATATCGAAGGTATCTTTCATCGGTATGGCGAAAAACAACATTCGTATTACTGGGGTACGGCTGTTGATGTCCATGGGCGATTAATGCTTGATGCAGATACGACCACTTCCTTCTCTATCACGTTCTCCCCAGGGATCATTTCAGGTGCAGAAGATAACACCGTTTCTGAAGCAAGCTCTGAACCAATGCTGCGGACTATCCGTGCAGTAGAGTCTGAAGGCCTTCAACCCGTACTGAGGAGACGTAGCGATCACGAGGTTGGAATTGCTTTGAAAGTGTATGGTATAGGTGAGCCGATTGAACGTTTGGCTGAACTTGCGCCTGGGCAACTTCCCAATGTAAACCAGGTGATTAACCGGGTTGATTTAACACAGAAGGAGCAATTTGGAGGGCTAGATTTTTATTTCATCACCCACCTTTCTGGATATTTGAATATCGCGGCACCTGGTGAGTTTTTATTTCGAGTTCTTGCTGATGACGGGATACGTCTAACCGTTTCAGATTCTATCCTTATCGAGAAGGATGAATTGCAAGCAGCTCAGCCCTCTAAGGATGTTGCTATCACCTTACCTGCAGGTGTGCATCCTCTTGAGATAGAGCATTTCCAGTCAACAGGAAGGAAGCAACTCACCGTGATGTGGCAACCGCCATGGAAAACCGAATTTGAAATTCTAGAGTCCCCTGTTCTCTCTACTCGTAAAGAAGAGCAACGCTTTGCGTCAACGAGCAGGAAATATGTAAAAAGGCCTTTTGCTTCAGATACGTTACAGATAGGCAGAACCGAAGTCGAGACAGAGCATCCGTCCTTGATAGCTGAAGAAATTCTAGTTCCCGACCTGGAAGGTTACATCGGAGGATTGGATGTGTTGTCTAGTGGCCGCCTTGTTGTCGCAACGTACTCAGGAGATGGCCAGGTAGTGATTCTGGATGGAGATATAGATTCTCCTTCATCGGTAAATGTGAAGGAAATCGCTTCAGGGCTTAATATCCCCTTGGGATTGGAGGTGGTAGATGATGAGATCTTTGTTTTGCAGCAGCATGAGTTGACACAACTTATTGATAATGATGGAAATGAGTTGATCGATGAGTACCGGGTTGTCTCCAACGATTGGGAAGTATCAACAGACTACACAGAATTAGCTTCCGGCCTGGAGTACAGCCAGGGACATTTTCTGAGCGTTCTCGGAATGCCTCTTGACAGGGATGGTGCGATCTTGATCGAAGATATTCACCATCGTGGTGTCTTGGTTCGTACCGGATTTGATGGATCACAGCAAATTATTGGAGCCGGAATGCAGCTATCAGGCGGCCTGACATTAGAGCAAGACCTTATTGCAATTTCAGATCAGCGGAACCCGTGGTTTTCTGATTCCCGTATAGTATTTCTCCCGACGTCTGTAGAAAGATCGTTAGAAGGAGATGAAGCAGGTTATGTAGAGTTAAGTAGTATATGGTTGCCGGTTGAACCGATTCAGAATCCTTCTCAGCCGTTCTATTTGCCTGCTGGTCCTTACAAGGGAGACTGGGTGGTAGGAGACATGATTAATCAAGATATTTATCGACTGGCGATTGATAAGGTAAACCAGCAGATCCAGGGAGCCGTATTCCCTTTTTCTACCAGCATGCCTGTCAACTTAAATCGGATGGTGGCTTTGTCGGATAGTGTTTTTTTAGCTGGCGGAGCGTCATTGGAGCAGCCATGGGGGACATTAGTTGAGAATTCTACCTCCCTTTACCGCCTGAAAATTAACAACAAGGACACGTTTGAAATGAAGGCAATTCGTGCTGTTGATGGCGGATTTGAAGTAGAGTTTACTAAGCCAGTTGATGAGGATAAGGTATCAGGCGGAAATGTGTTGTCTCTCTATCAATGGCCGAATAGCGAGACGCGTCGTGATCGCACGCGAAAAAGAGGAGGGCGGGAAATGCTTCAAGTACGATCTACTGAGCTGTTGGAAGACGGCAAAACACTCCGTGTAGCGGTTGATGGTTTAAAGCCAGGGCATCTCGTATACTTTAATATGTCCCCTGGCTTGACTGGCGCTGATGGTGAGGCACTCTGGAGCAATGAGGCATGGTATTCAATAAATGCTTTACCTGTGTCAACCTCTGATGCACCGTAAGATGCATTGGTGTGCGGCCTTTACTTGTTTCCCTCAGTGATACCAGGCCACTCATCTGTGCGAAAAGGCGAGGCCGGGAGTCGTTCCGCATTCTGTAGGTTTACAATTGGATTGTTTGCCCATCCATAACGGACCGCAGCTGGTGAGGACACTCTTCTGCTAAAGACGATCACCGTGTTTTCCCTTATCAATGCCTGTGCCCAGTGAAAGATTTGATCTTCAGCTGCAATCGCAAATCCTGTTGGTTTTTTTTCATCTGAGGTAATTAGGCCATTTTCAGCGTTGTCAAAGGTGATCTTAATTGAGTCGCCATCAATTTCCATCGATTGATAGAGAGGCCCAGCAGGGACAATAGGTGCTTCATAATTTTTGTGCAATGCATTAAGTGCAAGGCGATAACCCACATCTTGTTTATTTCGTGGGTGGATATCGTCCGCTTCACCGATATCAATGGTCACAGCCATTCCTGTATTCGGCAGGGTTAATGCGAGTGTCTGGGCTTCACGAAGTTCTGGCCAGGTCTCTTCCTCAACAGGGTTATTCTGCAATTCCTGAAAATTAGCGAGCTGAACGAAATGGAAGGCAATGTTGTCATTCCATTTCGTTCTCCAGTCGTTAATTAGGCTGGAAAATAAGGTGCGATATTGGAATGCTCTGCTTGCATTGCTTTCCCCTTGGTACCAGATTATTCCTTTGACCTTATAGGGAATCAAGGGGTGAATCATTGCATTGTAGAGTACGCTAGGTGTGTGAGCAGGTGATTGGGCACGGGGAGGGCTCGGGAGGTTGTTTAACGCAGTGCTACGTTTGTAGCGCCAATTACCTTGTAGAGTAACCGGATCGAGAGTCGAGTTTTCACTTTCAATGAAAAGCTCTTCAGGAGCTCCATAGATTCCTCCGCCTCCGCCAGTATCAAGAACACGAAGAGTTATTCTGTTTTGACCAGTCTTGAGGAGTTGAGCAGGGACAGTGTAGGTTCGCCTGGCATTGTACCGACTTGTTCGGCCAACCTCAACACCGTTTATCCAGGTAATATCCGCATCATCAACAGGGCCAAGGGATAAGGTCGCGCCTTGTGCTTGCCAACCGTCAGGAAGATCTATACGTGTTGTTAACCAGGCAAGTCCATCGAAACCAGGTAATCCATTTTGCTCCCATTGGCCTGGAATAGTCATGGTAGGCCATTCAGAATATGTAAAAAAAGAATTAGAGAAATCCAGGTTTCCACCCGTGAACCCCGGATCCATAGAAGCTATCTCCTGATACCACTGATCCAATTCGTTGTCAAAGGATTGTGTTAAGGAGCCTGGGGACCGTGTGTTTTCTTGAAGTTTTACTACGGCCTCTTTGAAATCAGGCAGATCGAGCAAGGTTTGGCCACTCGTCCAGGCTTCTGCAGGGGTGCCACCCCAGGAACTGTGGATTAACCCGATAGGCACATCAAGTGAGTCGTGAAGTGTTCTTCCGAAATAGTAGGCTACAGCAGAAAAAGAAGCAGTATTTGAGGGTGTTGTAAGTTTCCATCCATTACTTGGAATGTTATCTTCAGGAACCGTGCTGTATGTTCGGTCCACAGAAAACAGTCTTATATTTGGATAGTTTGCCAACGGGATTTCGCTTTCAGCATCCTTGGATTGTTGAACACTCCATTGCATATTTGACTGCCCTGAGCCTATCCATACTTCCCCAACAAGGACATCGTCTATTGTTAACGTGTCCGTTCCGATAATGGAAAGTTTGTAAGGGCCGCCAGCAGGTTCAGGCGCCAAATAAAGCCGCCATGTACTATCTTCCTGGGCAATAGTTGAAGAACGTTGGTTTTTGAACGTTGCAATGACTTGTTTATTTGGAGTTGCTTTCCCCCATATTGGGATTACTCCATTTTGCTGAAGAACCATATGGTCAGAAAACAGAATAGGGAGCTCTATAAATTCTGCTTTAGGATGTGTTTGGCATCCCGAAAAGAAAAGAATGAATGAAATCGCTATGCAATAAAATGAAAGGCGGGAGGTCATTTTGTTTTTTACTTTGGTCCGGATTCTTAAAATACGGAATCTGGATTCGACTATATACTGTCTTTACTAAATTAATCGTTGATTAGAACTATTGGAGCACGCATGTAGGCCATTGGAACGCCTACCTGGTTTTGAGAAAAGTACAAAAACACCCCTTATATGATTATCAATACTAAAGCATATGGGAGAGCCGGCCTTATCGGAAACCCATCAGATGGATATTTTGGTAAAACAATATCGTTCATTATTAGAAACTTTGCTGCCGAAGTGACTTGTTATGAGTCTCCTAGAGTAGCGATCGTTCCAGGGCCTCGCGATAATCTTGAGTTTGGAAGTAGAGAGGAATTGGTTCTCGATGTAAGTTTGAACGGATACTACGGGGGTATTCGGCTCATCAAAGCAACCATAAAAGCATTCAGTGACTATTGCGATAATGCCGGAATAGAACTAGCGTCTAAAAATTTCACGCTTGAGTACAGGACTACAGTGCCGGTTCGTGTGGGCCTTGCCGGTTCGAGTGCCATTATAACAGCTACGATGCGGGCGTTGATGGCGTTTTATGGGGTTGAAATTGTGAAGCCCCAACTTCCCAATTTGATATTGAGCGTGGAGACGAAGCAGTTAGGCATCGGTGCTGGATTACAAGATCGTGTAGCGCAGGTCTATGAGGGGACTGTATTTATGGATTTCGATAAAGAATTATTAGAAAGCAGGGGTTATGGTGCTTATGAGTATTTGGATACTGCAAACCTACCTCCACTATTTGTAGCTTATCACGACAACCTTTCTGAAGGGACAGAGATCACACATAACGACTTGAGAAGCAGGTACAATCGAGGTGAACCCCAGGTAGTAGACGCCATGAAAGAGTTTGCGAGTTATGCTGAAGAGGTAAGAAATCTAATTTCCCAAAACAAAGGGGCCGACATTGGCCCGTTGATGGACGCTAATTTCGATTTACGTGCACGTATATGTCAGATCAGTGAGGGAAACCATAGGTTGATTGAAAAAGGAAGAAAGTTAGGAGCACATGTTAAATTTGCTGGTTCTGGTGGAGCCGTAGTTGGAGTATACGATGGAGATCCTGATCGGCTGGAAAAGCTGGCCAATTCGTATGCTGCCATGGGAGCTGCACTGCTTGTGCCAGCAATTGAATCAAGACTGACTGAGGTATCAGTGTGAGTAAAAAACGCGTTACAAAAGCAATAATTCCTGCTGCTGGTATGGGGACTCGGTTCTTGCCGGCCACCAAGTCCATGCCCAAGGAAATGCTTCCAATCATTGATAAACCTGTATTGCAATATGTCATCGAGGAAGCCATAGATAGCGGGATTGAGGATATTTTAATTATTACAGGCCGTGGCAAAAGAGCCATTGAAAATCATCTGGACTATTCGCCTGAGTTAGAGGGCTTTCTGCGCCAGGCTGGAAAAGAACACTTGATTGAAAAAGTTCATGATATTGCTGATCGGGCGAGGATTTTTTACATCCGCCAGAAAGTTCAGCGTGGCCTTGGAGATGCCATCCGGATAGGAAGGCGTCACATTGCAGGTGAACCCTTTGCTGTGCTGTTAGGGGATACAATTATTCAAACTCGTTCGGATCGGCCAGGACTCAGGCAACTCCTTGATGCCTATGAGGAGAAACAGGCAAGTGTAGTTGCTGTCCACAAAGTACCCCACGAATGGGTGAGTAGATACGGCATTGTTGCAGGCCAACCTGATAATGACATAGAGAATCTGTATAAATTGGATCACCTGGTAGAGAAGCCCGATCCAGCACATGCTCCTAGTGACCTGGCGATAGCCGGACGGTATGTTTTTTCCTCGGCAATCTTTGAATGTATTGATAAAACAAAAGAGGGAGTAGGAAATGAGATCCAGCTTACAGATGCCATGAACTTACTCGCGACCCAAGAATCCGTTTATGCTTTGGATTGGAAAGCCAAGAGATATGATATTGGTAATCGAGTAGAATACGCCAAGTGTTTTATCGATTACGCGTTGAAACGGGCAGATACCCGTGAGGCTATTTTAGAGCATTTAAAGAAAAATATGGACCTGATTGCGAACGATAATCAAGTATAATAAATCATAAAGATCACAGGCTGTACGTTGCAATTGGACCTGGGGCATAGTAATTGATGGCTAGCCCACATCGCATAATTATCTTCCGTTCATTTCGTTGAAATCCTATATGTTGTCTAAACTATCCCGTTTCAATTCCGTTTATCAAAAGGTATTGTCTGTTTCTTTGGGAGTAAGTGTTGTTGTGTTCTGTACGGCATTTGCTGTTTTCAGTCCGAATATAATGAGCTGGCGTTTGCTTCAGAACGATACTGGGGCTCCAATAGCACGGCATGAAAACGGATATGTCGAAGTGAATGGGAAATTCTATCTAGTTGGGGGGAGAGGAACACACTCAATTCAGGTCTATAATCCGGCCGATAGTAGCTGGGACTTCAAGGCTGAACCACCAAACAATATTTCTCTTCATCATTTCCAGGGAGCTGCTATTGGGGATACGCTTTATGTAATAGCAGCCTATAACGGCGATTTCCCCAATGAAACAGCCGTCAAAGATATTTATAAATATGATGTGCCTTCTGATACATGGGTCATTGGATCGGAAATCCCCTTTTCTCGGCGAAGAGCCTCAGCGGGTGTGGTGGCTCACAATGGAAAGATTTATGTGGTTTGTGGAAGCACAGGAGGTCATGGCTCGTCATCGTCACGTACTGCATTGTTTGACGAATATAATCCAGCGACAGATTCGTGGACTTCACTGCCTAATGCCCCCAGGGCAAGAGATCACGTTCACGCTGCTGTGATTAATAATAAATTATATGTGGCAGGTGGCAGAAATGGGGACTTGCCAGACACGATAGCTGAGGTTGATGTCTATGATTTTGGAACTGGCCAATGGAGCACACTGCCTTCATCAGCAAATTTCCCCATACAGCGAAGCGGGACTTCGGCCGTTGCAGTAGGTCGCTTTTTGGTTGTAATGGGTGGAGAGTCCATTCAGCAAGTTGACGCGCACGATGAAGTGCATGCGCTAGATACAAATTCGCTGCAATGGACAACACTAGAGCCTCTGAGTGTAGGGAGACATGGAACGCAGGCCGTCTATTTCGATGATAAAATCTATATCGTGGCTGGGGCCGGTGAGCGAGGCGGGAGCCCAGAGTTAATAGCTCATGAAGTATTCGATACCATGGGTGATACTAATCTACCTGTCGAATTAGCTCCTGATTTTGAGGCCGTTGCTGACGCAAACTCGGTTTTATTAACATGGAGCACGTTAAGTGAGACGAATAATGCAGGATTTGAAGTGCAACGCAATATCGAAGGTGAATTTGTCACTGTTGGATTCGTCTCTGGGCAAGGC
>JAHQVL010000123.1 GCA_019634345.1 Rhodothermaceae bacterium | reverse complement strand
TTGGGATGGCCGTCTTAGCGATAGTGAGCTCTCAGGAATTGCTTTATTACTTGGGCATAGCATGCGTTGGATTCGGACTTTCAGCATTATTAGGCTCTGCGATTAGTTATATTCTACTTAACGAATCAAAGGAAAAAGAGCGTACTGTTGTTCAGGGAGTAAGCCGGTTGTTTAAAGGCTTGGGCCGGCTTATTGGAGGAGCAATGATTGGTGCTATAGCGGCGTCTGCTACCATAGATATTGTAGGGTACAATAGAGCCTTTGGCGTTATTGCAATTATAGCTGTTGTTTTATGCGTACTTTCCTTTGGGCTTCGTTCCAGGAAAGATGAGCTAAACGTTTTGGCTTCGCAGGCTGCTACTTCACGATAACAGAGAACCTTGGCTGTTGATAAGGAAGACATGGGAATTGCCATCTCCTTGAGATCTACTGTATTAGTACTTCTAGGCATTGTATTCCTTTCTGGATGTTTTGATGAGGGCGCTGTTGATGGGGCTGAGGAACGATTGATTGGTTCACCCAACTCTGCACCTCTGAGCCCTGCCATTGAAAGAGATGTTGCTCTTCTAAAAAATAATGCAAGGGTGCTTGACGCATTCGAGTATATCGAATCCATAGAAGATGAGACCTTAAAAGAGCATCTTTTTATTACTGAGATACCGGCACCCCCGTTTAAAGAGCAAGCTCGGGCGAATGCCTTCAAGGGGATGTTTGAGCGAGCAGGTGTTGATTCTTCATGGATCGATGAGGAGGGTAATGCAATTGCTCTGCGAAAAGGAACGGTAGGAGATCACACCGTTGCGCTGGCAGCACATCTCGATACCGTATTTCCTGAAGGGACTCCGGTGAAGGTAGAAGTAAGAGGGGATACGTTGTTTGCTCCGGGCATTGGGGATGATTCCAGAGGGCTGGTAGAAGTATTGACCGTCTTAAAGGCATTAAACCACTCGGAAATCCAAACAGAGTCAAACCTGCTATTTATCGGTACAGTGGGCGAAGAAGGCCTGGGTGATTTGCGAGGTGTCAAGCACTTGTTCAGTGAAAAGGGACCGGGTATAGACGCCTGGATAGCAATAGACGGCGGAAAGCTAGGCAACATAGTCTACAAGGGGTTGGGATCCCATCGCTATCGGGTTAGCTTTGCCGGCCCGGGAGGGCATTCATGGGGAGCATTTGGATTGGTAAATCCTCATCATGCGTTGGGGGAAGCTATTCATCGGTTTGTTGAAAAAGCAGATGCCTTTACTCGAGTTGGACCGCGAACGTCGTACAGCATAGGGCGAATTGGAGGGGGGACATCAGTCAATGCGATCCCTTTTGATTCCTGGATGGAGGTGGATATGCGGTCTGTAGATCCTGGTCGCCTGGAGAAATTGGATAGCTTGCTGCTGGCATCTGTCCAAGAAGCGCTCGATGCTCAAAATCAGATGCGGCGTTCTGGGCCCGAGCTCATAGCTAATCTAGAAATGATCGGTAATAGACCTACAGGGGCGCTGGATCCCGCTTTGCCTCTCATTCAACGCGCTGCAATTGCCTCTGTACTTATGGGCTTTACGCCCACCTACTCGCTCTCTTCAACCGACTCTAATATCCCCATCTCTTTAGGCATACCCGCGATCACGGTGGGGCGTGGTGGTACAGGCGGCGGCGCCCACTCATTGAATGAATGGTGGATCGATGATGATGCCTTTGTTGCCATTCAATGGAGCTTGCTCATTGTGCTCGCGGAGGCCGGATTAGCTCATTAGCGTTTACTTTTGATCCATACCACGAAGATCACTGCAAGTATACTTAAGATGATGTTGACTAAAATATAGTATACCAATGCTATTTGGATGAAAGATGGGTCATCCATAAAATAATGAGCCAGTGTTCTTGAAGAGCCTGATATGCTCGGCGTAAAAGCCATGGCGACTGCGATGAGAATAGAAGTGGTTTCAGCAAGGATAAACGAGACTAGAATAGGATTCGGTTTATTGGGAGAGTTGTCGTTGTCAGAATTCATGGTGTTCTAATCTACTGGGAAGCAATGAGTTATACCTAGTATTCGTAACACTTTCAAGTACCTAGAGAAGCTTGCTCGTTGGTATAGAAAGCCCTACATTCGAAAGAATTGCTATCCCTCGTTATAAAGAACAACAACATGAAAACTATACTGGTACTGTTGGTACTCGCTTTCGCTGCGTCTATACTTGTAAGCTTTAAAGCTCCACCTGCTAATGAAGCCGTGCGGCACGTAGTTGTATTTAAATATAAAGAAGGGGCAACAGATGCCCAGATAAAAGAAATTACAGATGCATTTAAGGCCTTGAAGGACAAAATACCCGGCATTATTGGTTTTGAGCACGGTGTGAACAATAGCCCAGAAGGTTTGAACCAGGGTTTTACCCATGTATATCTGATGACCTTTGAAAATGAAAAAGCTCGCGACGTATATTTACCCCATCCAGAGCATGATGCTTTCGGAGCATTGTTAAAAGGGTCTGGCATCTTTGATGGTGCTTATGTGGTAGACTATACCATACAGGAGTAATATCCGCAATAAAAATCAAACCCTTTATACGATGAATAAACCAATGAAAAGGCTTACGCGTTCGTCATACGATAAGAAGATCATGGGCGTTGGCGGCGGTTTGGCGAGGTACTTTGGGGTGGATCCTACACTGGTTCGTATTGGATTAGCTTTAGGTGGTTTTTTTACCAGCGGCCTAGGCGTGATTGCCTATTTCGTTGTTGCCATGATAATGCCTGAAGAGTAACATCTCGATATGAGCCTCATTTGGGGGATTTGCTGTGTAGAAAATTAGATGGGCCATAAGGTTTTGGCCTGGCAGTGAGATATTATCTATGAGGACCCGCTATTATGGACTTTAATTATGATACCAGTCACCCTTCTGAATACAAGCCTCTTGACGTAGGTCGTGGAAAAAGAACGCTTGGTAAACTTGCGAAATTTCTTGTATTTATCGCAGTTATAGTTGGGATTGTTGTTGCCCTCAATCGAGTTCCCGTTTTGTCGGACTTCTTGAGCGAGTATAGCGCCTGGTGGGGAGAGGCCTTCCTTGTTTTCGCTATTGTTTTTTACTTGTTTCTCCAACGTGGATATTCACAGCCTCGCACAAAGGTCGTCGTGTCAAATGATCCGCTCCTGGTTCCAATGAGAGATCTAGTTAGTGAAGAGAAAGGTAAAGATACCTACTTGTATGCAGATTGCGCTGTTCTTAGTCGCAACATCTACCAGGAGGATACCGGGGATCCGATGCCTTATCTCAAATTCATCGGGAACGAAAAGCCAACCGATAAGGTCACGAATCAGACGTTTCTGAAAAATGATAGGCGAATCGAAACGGATTGGGAACTGATTGAACGAATTGGGACAGTCAGTGAAAAGAAGCTATTGATTGAAGTACATAAACACGCTAAGAAAGATGTCTACAATCAAGGAGATTGTGTTACCTATGCCATTGTGTTTAGAGGAACTGTAGGGTTAGACTCCTGGATTGCGAATGCACACTGGCTGTTCAAATGGCTTCCTTTTGAAGATCAGTACGATCAAATTAAATACATAGTACCTGAGATTGTAAGCCGCATTGCGGCAAGGCATCCGAATGGTGAACCGTACAATATCATCACAACGGGGCATTCACTTGGAGGAGGATTGGCGCAGCATGCGTGTTACATTAGTGAAGAAATAAAAACGGCTTACGTGTTTAATTCGACTCCTGTAACGGGATATACTGATTTTGCCGCCTGGCAGAGATTGTTGCATATGCAAGGGGTACGTATTCATAGACTGTATGAACGGGGGGAAGTGTTAGAGGCGCTTCGCTTCTTTATGAAGATCGTCTATCTGTTTAATCCCGCTCCCAATGAGAATCCGTACTTGAGTGAACATCGTTTCGATTTCAAAGACGCAGGGTTCATTAATGAGCACGGTATGTTGCCTCTCGCTATTGGATTATGCTTTCTCAGAGATTTCCCAGAGCATCGATTTGAGGTGGAGGAAGAGGAAGAAAAAGCGCATGAAGAAGCCTTGAGAAAAGCGCAGGAGAAGAAAAAAGAAGCACTGGCCAGGCTGAATAAAGTCATGGAATCTGAGCAAGTAGAGGCGGTATAATTGAAGAAAAAGGCTGTTTGTTGCCTGTGAAATTGAGAAAATTGACCCAGAAATGCCTGAAAAAGTGTGAAAAATCACTTTTTTAGGCATTTTCTACAAAGTATTTCACGAAAACAGGGAGCATTCCTGCGTTTTGTACTTATAAGCTCATCGAATTACAAAGGTGCTACCACAACGTGTGCCTTTCTATATTTTTGTAACCGACAAAGAAAAGATATGTCAGATCTGTACTCAAAATTGAAGGACCTCGTGGACGGTCTAGAACCTGATTTCGCTGCATTTTATGAAAAAGGTAACAAAGCAGCAGGTACTCGCGTGCGTAAAGGGATGCAAGAATTAAAAGCCCTCGCTCAAGATATCCGCGTTGATATTCAAGAGAAAAAGAATGGTTAACTCTGTTTCTATGCATTGCTGTGCATAGACATGAGTACACCCTATTGGGTTTAGTCAGGGAAGCAACATCATCATGATCTTGTTTCCCTGGCTTTTTTTATTTGTGCCTGTTTTTCCATACTGGCTTATCGTAATGGTTGAAAGGCATCTCTAAGGCACATTATAGCCTTTTGACGCCGTCCATATCTTAAACCACTGCTGCCTGGTTAAGGAGATTGTTGCTGCTTCTAACGCGGATTGTACACGCTCAATTTTGCCGGTCCCAAGCACCGGGAGAATATTTGAAGGGTGTTGGAGCAACCATGCAATCGCAAGTTGATCCGGTGAGGCGCCGCCGAGTTCCGTTCTCAGTTCTTCCATGCAATCCTGTACACGTTTGGCCTGATCATCCTTTCCTGTAAACAATCGTCCACCGGCAAACGGGGACCACGCCATAGGAGCCCTTCGCAGCATTTGAGCCTGATCCAGTGTGCCATCATGCATGACGTCGAATGCTAAAACCGAGCACTCAACCTGGTTTGTGACAAGAGGATAGGGCAATCGATCTTGAAGAAGTGCGAACTGAGAAGGAGTAAAGTTAGACACACCAAAGTGTAACACCTTGCCTGCATTTCTCAACGTTTCAAACGCTTCAGCAACTTCATCTGCGTCCATCAGTGGATCTGGGCGATGGAGTAACAATACATCGATGCGATCTGTGTGTAACTCTCTCAAGGATTGATCAACAGAAGCAATAATGTGCTCTCGGCTGCTATCATAATGAGGAATGGTGTGCGAGGGGAAATGACTAGAAACGAGTTTTATGTCACACTTGGTTACGATTTGAATCTGATCACGAAGACCTGGGTCCAGGGCAAGTGCCTCTCCCCATAATGGTTGGCTCTGGTAGTCGCCATAGATATCAGCCTGGTCAAATGTAGTAATGCCGAGGTCCAGGCATTGTTTAGTCAGGGTAAGTCGTTCTTGCGGCGAATAGCCCCAGTCCGTTAAGCGCCATAACCCAAAAACAAATCTGGAAAAAACGGGGCCGTCAGTACAAAGTTTTATTGATGCTACCATAGATAGAAATCGTTAATATAGGGTCCACACCAGGTATGCCCGGTATTAATGTCTTGACTCAGAGGATGTTAATGCATTGATTACAGTGTGCTGCACAAATCTTAGGGCTTGATAAGCCTGCTCACACATTGCATCAAATGCAAGGTAGTTGCACCAAACTTAAGAGTTCTGCCCGTAATTAAAAGCCCACATCGTATGCTTAGACTTTTTTTCATCCTCTCTTTTATTTCAGTGGTATTTCTTAATGTTGCTGATGGTGTTGCTCAGTCAACCCTGATAGTGACGAATACGAATGATTCTGGGGATGGGTCATTACGCCAGGCTATCCTGGATGCTGGAGCCGGTGACGTAATTGCGTTTGAAGATTCGTTACTGAATCAAGTCATTGTCTTGAGTTCTGGAGCACTTTTAATAGACAAAGATTTAACGGTAACTGGCCCAGGCAGGCCTGTAATCGACACGGCTATTTATCTGGAAATAAGCGCAAGTGACTCATCAAGAGTGCTCGAAATACAACCTGATATAACGGTTACCCTGTCAGATCTGGTAGTTAGAAACGGGTACACTGAAACGGATGGGGGAGGCATGTGGATCGGTGAAGGGGCCAATGTAATACTGGAGCGCGTGGCATTGGAAGACAATCATGCGTTAGATAATGGGGGAGCGATATACAACAGTGCAGGAGCAAATCTTTTGATACAAAGTGGTTTGATTGCGGATAATAAGGCACTTGGCGATCTTTCTCCGAACGGAGGGGGCCTGTACAATGCTGCTGGCTCTGTCCGGATTGAAGGGGGGACGGTTACGGGGAACGAGTCTGTGCGAGGCGGCGGCATTTGGAATACAAGCAATGGGACGGTGCAATTGTTTGGAGTTCTCGTACAAAACAATGAAGCTACAGCAGAGGGAGGAGGAATTTATAATAATCATAAGATGATTATTCACAGCAGCACAATTGCTGAAAATGAGGCGGAAGATGAAGCTGGTGGGATCCGGAATAGAAGCGGCGACAGTTTGTTGATCGTGAACAGCACGATTTCCTCCAACCGCGCCCCTCAAACAGGTGGGATTTATAATTTCCGGGCGAGTAACGTATACATATACAACTCTACCATTGTGTTTAATGAATCTGACGAAGACGGCGCAGGCTTGTTTAATGAGGAAGATGCGGCTATCACCTTATACAGTTCAATTATTGCAGCAAATGAACGGGATGGTTCGGTTGTCTCTGATATTCAAAATCAAAGTGGAGGTAGGGTCACTTCAGAAGGGTTTAATTTTATTGGTGTACGAGGGTCCTTGAATTTATTGAGCACCGATCAGTCTGGCACCAGTAGTGCGCCCTTTAATCCGCAGTTGGAGCCACTAATGACAAATGGAAGCAGTTCCTATGTTCACTTTCCCCGTGAGATTAGTCTAACCATTGATCAGGGGGAGTGTGCGAAAATGCCCCTTTTCTTAGATCAGAGCGGGTTCTTGCGAATCATCGACATCGCTGGAGTGGATAACGCAAGCGATGGATGCGATGTCGGTTCGGTTGAATTTGGCTCGGCCATCAATGTGTCACAGGAGGACTCTAAAGAGGTCCCTGGAAGGAATCGGCTTTCCCATGCGTATCCCAACCCGTTCACTTTAGAAACTACTTTTCATGTTGAGGTTGAAAATGATCAAGAAATACAAGTTGATCTGTATGATATGTTGGGAAAGAAAGTGATGGTCATCTACGAGGGTTTTGTGCAAGGAGGGATGATACATCGGTTTGAGATCGAAAAAACCGAACACTTATCAAGTGGAATGTATATTTATCAGGTGAAAGGCCCGTCTATCTATCAAAGCAGGCAGGTTGTTCTTAGGCGCTAGTCATGTATTTCTGTATTCTAAATACCCCCAATGGTTAGGGTAAATGAGAAGACTGCCTGGTCCAGCTTGGGAATATATCCGGCATATGCTCCAACTTTGAGACCCTGAGCCTCCTCATCTGAAAATCGAAGCAGCCCCACACTCTGTACGCCAAATGAGTGAGTACCATTACGTCTGTTTTCGATACAGAAGGTACACTCTGTTGATTCATCTTCGAACGCAAATGAAAGGGTTTTATACCCTGGCCCTAGCGCTATACCACCTAACGATCCGTTAAGAATGCGATGCATAATGTAAAGCTGACCTTGAGCGGGGCCAGAAAAGGCTCCTGTTATATAATTGCGGCCAAATAGTCTATATGTAATATCTAGTCCGGCTGAGAATGTACCCAAAGTGAGTCCGAAACTGCTCCTTTTAGTGTTGTCGTGATTCACTACGTACAGCCCAATGGATCGCTGTTTTGGGTTTAACGGACTGAGTTCTTCTCCAAACGAGGGCCATTTTGTAGTACCTGCTTTCCTTGCAGTTCCGTAAGATAGTCCATGATTTAAGACCAACCCTATACGGGTTCGTTTTGCATCGTTGCGCCGAAGTGAAGGGTCTTGGAATATGAAAGAATCGCTGACGGGGGAATGGGTGACACACCCGGTTAAGAACAAGATGAAAGACGAGAAGAACCAGAGATGTGTTCGTGGTCTCATGAGTCAAATAAAGAGGAACTGACCTAAAAGATTGAAAAGCAGTTTAATACCATAACATACTGAAACGCCGCCCACACTGAACAAAAAGTAACTCTCCACAATGCAGTTAAGTGACTACCGGAACACTGTCCACTGAAATGGCTACGGCTGTGATCGAGACGGTAACGGGAGGCGCTCCGTCCAATGCCTCCTGATCTGTTTCGTTTGTTACTATGATTGGGGGAATCGCTTATTCAGCTATGTTTACCTTTGTCCAT
>JAHQVL010000122.1 GCA_019634345.1 Rhodothermaceae bacterium | reverse complement strand
CTGTTGCTGTTGCGCTATAATGTACCCTATTGGGTGGTGGCCTCTGTCCTGGGAAGAGATGCGATGTACTGGTATCGTTTAGGGTGTAGTTTGGGTCAATTCAACATTGTAGGAACGACTGTCAAAGAACAGATACCGGGCCATTTGCTGGCCGATGAAAAGCACACCCGAATCAGTGGCAAGAAAGCCTATGTAGCCCTGACTGCAGGCGGGGGCTGCATGCTGGGAGCCTCTCTGTGTGAAAGTGCTAGCGAGCAAGCGCTTAAGGCAGCCTATGGGATCTTCGCCAGGGAAGCCTATTCGATCGAGCCCGCTTATAGCCCTGAAACGGTCAATACGGATGGATGGCAGCCCACTCAAAATGCCTGGCAGGGGCTTTTTGCCCCGATTGTGGTGATTCAATGTTTTCTCCACAGCGTGATCAAAATTCGCCACCGGGCTACGAAAAAATTGGCCTCAGCCTTCAGGACGGTTTGTGATAAGGCCTGGCAGGCCTACCGGGCCACGTCCAAACGCAGCTTCTCGCAACGGCTGCGACGGCTGCATGAATGGGCAGAATGCCATCTGGAAGAATCGGCCATGAAACACCATGTTCTGGAGCTCTGTGATAAAAGAGAGCGTTTCATAGTCAGTTATGATCACCAAGGAGCACACCGCACCAGCAATATGGTTGATCGCCTCATGAAGATCCTTGACCGGGCTTTCTTTGCCGCTCAATACTTTCATGGCTCTCTTGGGGCAGGAGAGCGCCGGGTTCGTTCGCTGGCTTTATTATGGAACTTCTGCCCTTCGGCTCCTGCCACTGTACGGAAGCACAAAGGGCAGTATTGTCCAGCCGAGAGGCTCAATGGCTACAGGTATCATGATAACTGGCTTGAAAACCTGCTCATTTCAGCTTCGTTGAATGGCTATAGAGACCGTCAACTAAATCCGTTATAATCAGCAAAGTTCAAGGTTCAAGGTTCAAGGTTCAAAGTGATTGAACTCTCGTACAAAACATTGAACATTGAACATTGAACTTGGATTTCACCGATACCTCTCATCACTTAGCCTATCCAGCGCTCCGGAGTAAACCTCCATATAGACTTCCGGGTTGTCGGAGTAATATTGCATGGTTTTTTCGTAGGCAGAGGTGTCTACGTCGTAATGGCGGAAGACGGAATCGCGGAATAGGATGACATCCTCTTGGAAAAGATCACTGCGGGCTTCCATCAGGTGGAATTCGATGAATATCTCGGCCATAATGCTGTCGGGGACCAATCCCATGGTTTCCTCGTCGGAAGGAGATGGAGAGCAGCCGGCGCTAATAATTAGAGCCAAGGTCAGAGGGAACAGGAGGAGTGATCGTCGGGCCATGTTATTACGATAGATGGTAGCGGCGCATGTTGGTAATCGTTTCCTGGATAATAACTTTCAGGATTGCGGCAAAAGGTACGGCCATTAGTAAACCGATGATACCAAATAGTTTGCCACCAACCAATATAGCAAGTAAAACGGCTAAAGGGTGAATTTCTACGTTCTTTGCTAGAATCAGGGGTTGCATAAATGAACTATCAAGCAGTTGAACGCACAAGAACAGAATGATGATAGCCGGTATAGTATCGAAATTTCCGGTCGACAGGATTGATCCTAATAATGCAGGAATGAGTCCAATAAATGGGCCGACATACGGAATGAGGTTAGCGAGCCCGGCAATTGGGCCAATTACAAGGAAAAAATCGACGCCCAGCAACCATAAGGCGGTTGTGATAATGGTCCCATCTATAAACGCAATCAAGAACTGCCCTCTCAAATAATTACCCAACTGCAAGTCCATCTTTTGGAGAACGTTCAATGAGAACTCAAAGTAGCGATTGGGGACCATTCCGATAAATCCTTTTTTTATCGTATTCCCATCCTTGATGATGAAGAACATCATAAACGGGATCAGCAAGAAATTGCTGAGCATAGCCAGAACATTGGGTACGTAGTTGATGGTCTCTCTGAGAAAGTTGGTGACGTATGTTTTGATAGATGTGAGGAGGTCCAGGTCGTTAATACCCACCTGAGCGAGTGGGGCTTCAATTCGGCTCTGCAGATCAGTGATTACAAGCTCCAATTGATCGATGATAGGGCCTGTTTGCAATTGGGATAATTGGTCGATTGCAACAGGGAGGAGGAAGAGAAGGGTAATGGTGAGCACCACCGAAATGATGAGAAACATGGTGAGCGTCGCCAGGCTCCTGTTGATGCCCCAGGATTCAATCCAGGTGACTGCGGGGTCGAGTAAGTATGCAAAAAGAGCAGCCAGAACAACTAACTGAAGAATATCAGATAGCTGATACATGGCCAGCATCGAGAGGGCGCCAAGCAGCAAAAAGAACGTGATACGAATCCAATTTGGAGAATCACGTCTCTGTCTGATGTTCGACTGCTGAACCGTTTCCGTTCGTAGATAGCTGCTCAAGTTGATTGTGTAAGTTAAGGATGTCCTGGTCTAGCTGAATAACCCGCTGCCCGGTAATTTGAGAAAGTGCTGTGAGTACCTTGACCCCCAGCTTAGGGTCTCGTTTAAAGAGCCCCAGTAAGTCGGGCTGGCTCACACAAAGTAGTGAACAATCCGTTTTTGCAATCGCACTGGCCGACCTTGGCGTTTCGTTGAGAAGGGCTATTTCTCCAAAAAAATCGCCGGCCTTTAGTTCAGCGAGTACATGTTCATCCGGCATTTGCGCAATGCAGATTACGCCACTTTCGATGATATACATTCCAATGCCGGGGTCTCCCTGCTGAAAAACAGGCTCACCTGCCTCAAAGAATCGCTTGTAAACAATACGATCCACGCTATCCAGTTGCCGCTTGGATAGTGTGGTAAAGATCTTCGTGTTTTTCAAGAGGACCCGATTGTCATCGCGAGAGCTTGAGCCTTTAAAAAGGTTACTCCATAAACCGTGCATCAAGGAATGATCTTGTTCAATTGAAATTCAATTATCCCTTCGGCGCCGTTTCTCTTGAGTTCTGGTATAAGGTTTCTAACCTGACGATCTTCGACCACTGTTTCAATAGCGACCCAATCATCACCAAACGCAAGTGGGGCTACCGTTGGCATGCGTAAAGCGGGAAGTAGCCGGACGATGTTAGCAACATCTTCCTTCCGAGCGTTCATTTTTAGGCCCACGCGACCCTCTGCCCGGATTGCTCCCTCCAGTAACATAGCGATATTCTCAATTTTATGTCGTTTCCAGGGATCGTTCCACGCGGATTTATTCGCAATTAACTGAGTATTCGATTCCATGAGTACCTCTACGATCTTGAGCTTATTGGCCCGTAGAGAGTTTCCCGTTTCGGTTACTTCGACAATAGCGTCGACAAGATCAGGACATTTTACTTCGGTTGCGCCCCAAGAGAATTCTACTTCGGCATTTACACCCTGCTCTTTGAGCCAGTTTTTGGTGATGTTTACAACTTCTGTAGCAATGCGCTTCCCTTCAAGATCTTTTACGCTGTTGATATCCCCATTTTCTGGTGCAGCAAGAACCCATCGAACGGGACGCATGCTGCTCTTTGAGTAAATGAGATCAGCAACTGGTACGACGTCTGAGTTCGTTTCCATGACCCAGTCTTTCCCGGTAATACCTGCGTCAAACACACCGTCTTCTACATATGTAGCCATCTCCTGAGCTCGAACGAGCATAGCAGAGAGGTGCTCATCGTCAATAGAAGGAAGGTAAGATCGATGTCCTACCTTGAAGTGAAAACTTGCCCGGCTCATGAGGTCAAAAGTCGCTTCCTGAAGGCTGCCTTTGGGAAGGCCGAGTTTAAGGACTGGTGTGTCTGTATCTGATTTATTTTCGCTAGAAACCAGGGTGCCTGGTTCATTCATTGCTGACATGGAGTCGTTTATGTTAAAGGTGAGTTAGTTGTAAGTGGATTCCTTATTGCTCAGCGGCTGTTGCTAAATCGTTTGAGCTGCTGGTGTCTGCCGAGCGGAATGTATAGGCGATAACCTCCAGTTGCCTGAGGAATTCGCGTTTTGGGTAGTTTGGAGCGAAGATCATCCCATCAATCAGGTAATTGCGCCCGCTTTCCTCGTCATAAAACGCATAACTGAGAAATGGGCCGCCCATTCCAAGTGGTTCAAAGCCGTCTTCTGCCTCAGCAACCATGTGCCATAAGCCGCGTGATTCAAACCCGTATTTACCCAAGAAATCGATGTTTTCTGTTGTTAGTGGCCGGCGGCGATCGATCTGAGCGTATCCTATGACGTTGCCCTGCATGTATAGTTTAGAAAGAGAATCGCGTGTTGTGTATACCCATTCTGAAGTTAGATCATTCGGGTTGGCATTATCCTCAAAATAAACAAAGAGGCTTCTCCAAGACTCCGACGAAATGATGCGGCGTAATTGAACGAAGTTTGTTGTATCCTCGGCAATGAGGTAATCATGCTGTACATTCACTGCGAAGTCGTACTTGTCCATTAACACTTGCTCAATCTCAAATTGACGGCCTTTCTCGAACATGTCCTTCTGTAATCGTTCTCTGGTTTTCTTGTTAAACTCGTACAAGAGATCTTCAGAGCGTTCCTGTATAGCACCCGCCAATTCTTCTGGAGTCGCTGCTGTGACGTAGGCAACCAGTTGGTCTCGGCTCCACAGGTTGTTTCGAGGAATAAACGCACTGACGCCAGAGTTAACCATCTCTCGTGCTCCTTCATCAAGCCGATTCGAAATAAATTGAGCGATAGTCGTTGTATCACTTAACGGAGCAACAATAACTACATTTTTCTGACGCTTAATGAGGTCAAACGCTCTTTGGGACGTAATCGCGCCTCGGGTGAGATCGAACATAGGCTCTGGAGCCGGGAGAGTATAGATCGGGCCACCGAGGGCTTCCCGTAAGTGATCTCCGACCGCACCATTCCATTGAGCTGAATCAATCAAAACAGTCATTTTCCCTTCAGGACCTACAGCTTGAGGCTTGTAGCTCTGTACTTCTCCGCATCCACTCATGAAAACGAGAGCAATACACAGAGTTAGTAATAAAACGGTGGTTGGGTGAGAATACGTGATGGTCGATGTTTGCATTGAGGGATTCTATTCAACTGTGGGTTATTGAGTTAGGCAACTGAGGCTTGTTCACCATACTTGAGCGATGCAATCAGGTTGCGAACGCTTTGTAACTTGTTGTCCAAAGATATCTGTTCATCGTTCCAAAGTGCTTCAATGGCTTTAATTACTGCAGACCCAACGATGAATCCGTCTGTATAACGAGACAGTTTCATGGCGTCCTCGTACGACTTGATCCCAAAACCAACCAGCAATGGGTTGTCTTGAACGATGTTTTGAGCGCGTTCGAGATATTCAGATGCAGCATCTTTGGAATTAATGGTAGTACCCGTAAGCCCAGTCATAGAAACAGCATATACAAACGCAGTGGCTAGCTCATCCGTTTCACGAATCCGATCGTCCGGGGTATTAGGGGCGATCAAAAAAACGAGATCAAGATTGTGCTTATACGCTGCTTCTCGAATCATTTCACTCTCTTCAGGTGGAAGATCCGGTAAAATGAGTCCATTTACACCAGAAGAGTGTGCATCACGGCAAAAGTTGCTGATTCCATACCGATAAACGGGATTAATATACCCCATCAGCAGCAGTGGCGTATCGCTCTGCTTCTTAAACGCAGCCGATACTGAAAAGGCGTCTTTCATGGAAATGCCGTTTCGAAGTGCAATTTCACTGGAGTGCTGAATAGGGAGCCCTTCTGCTAATGGGTCACTGAAAGGCATGCCTAGCTCGATGAAATCTGCACCTCCTTGGTCGATGGCTTGCAGAAGAGGGAGCGTAGCCTCTTTTGTAGGAAATCCATTTGTCAGGAAGATTCCCATGGCTTTTTCGCCCCGAGATTTCAGGGCGTGCAACGTTTGGCGTATTGTCGGTGAAGTCACAGTTATATAGGTTATTGGTCTGGAGTCTGGACTCAAGTAAACATATGCTTTGTAATGGTCCCCATGTCTTTATCGCCGCGGCCGGAGCAGTTCATTACGATGATTGCCTCCGAAGAGTACTCGTTGACGAGTTTGGGGAGAACGGCCATGGCGTGCGCTGTTTCAAGGGCAGGGATGATGCCTTCCAGGCGGGAGAGAAGTTTTACCCCAGCCAGCGCTTCTTTGTCATCCACCGCGTGGTATTGAACGCGATCAAGATCCTTCAAGTAGGAATGTTCAGGGCCAACGCCAGGGTAGTCCAATCCGGCAGAGATTGAATGGGCAAGCTGAATCTGCCCGTCGTCATCGTGAAGCAAATAGCTCATCGCTCCATGTAAAATGCCCGGCGATCCTTTGGTCAGGGTAGCCGCGTGTTTGCCGTTAAGGCCCTCACCGGCAGCTTCTGCACCATGTATGGCCACGTGCTTGTCGTTAATAAAGGGATAAAAGATGCCCATTGCATTTGAGCCACCGCCTACACATGCGACTATCGCATCCGGTGTTTCTCTGCCTTCTTGTTTCAGAAGTTGTGCGCGTGTTTCCTCTCCAATAACGCAGTGGAAATTACGGACCATCATGGGGTAGGGGTGGGGGCCTACGACAGATCCGATGATATAAAAGGTGTCCTGGACATTCGTGACCCAATCGCGGATTGCTTCATTGGTGGCATCCTTGAGGGTCTGGCTACCGCTTGTTACCGGGCGAACCTCTGCACCAAGCAACTGCATGCGTCGCACATTGAGCTCTTGCCGCTCGGTATCCTCCGCACCCATGTAGACAACGCACTCCATACCGAATTTCGCGCATACGGTGGCTGTAGCTACACCATGCTGCCCGGCACCCGTTTCAGCAATTATCCTGGTCTTGCCCATTTTTCGAGCAAGTAGAATTTGTCCGATCGTATTGTTGATTTTGTGAGCGCCCGTATGGCAGAGATCCTCTCGTTTTAAGTAAATCTTGGGTCCACCGTAGTACTCGCTCAGTCTATTGGCAAAGGTTAGCGCGGTTGGCCGGCCTACATAATCGCGCAACAACGAACGAAAGGTTTCTTGGAACCCCTCGTCCTGTTGAGCTTCCTTGTACGCTTGTTTAAGCTCTTCCAGGGCCGGAATGAGAATTTCAGGTACAAAGGTGCCCCCATAAGGGCCAAAATGGCCCGTGTGATCCGGGGCTGAATACGTGAAAGATTGAGTTTCTTCGACAATCATTGTTTTTAGGTATTAAGCGACTGAAAGGCGTCAAATAAATCCGCCAGTTTGTCAAAATCTTTTACACCGGGTGACTCCTCAACGCCACTCGCCAGATCAACGGCATAGGGATGAAGGGCTTCAATAACCTGAAGGATATTAGAGGCATCAATCCCACCCGCGATAAACGTCGGATAGTGTTGCACAATTTCTTTGGCTATCTCCCAATTAAATGCTGTGCCCGTTCCCCCCCATAGACCCGCCTTGGCGGTGTCGAGAAGGAAGTAGTCGACGCTATCAGCATACCTGGAGAAGTGCACCTGGAGATCTTCGGGAGTGGTGTGAGGGTGTATAGATACGGCCTTTATCGTTTTTGCCTTGATATCGTTGAAAAACTCCGGCTCGTAGTCCCCATGGATTTGGGCATGCGTGAAGCCTACCTCAGCCACTGCGTGGTTGATAGAGGTCGCTGATTCGTTTACAAAAACACCAACAGGTTCTGGGCCATAGAGCCACCCAATAATTTCTTTTGCCTGGGAAGGTTCGATGTAACGAGGGCTACTCTCGTATTGAATAAATCCAAGGTAATCTACCCCTGCACCTGCGCAGTAGCGGGCGTCCGCAAGAGACGTAATGCCGCAAATTTTTAACTTGGTTGATGTCTCGTTCATGCGTGATGTTTTATGCTAGATTCGTCTTGCTCTTTTGCTTGAAGGCCATCCATGAGCATTTTTAATTTCTCTCCTGGGTCGGGCGCACGCATAAGCGATTCGCCGATAAGCACCGCATTGACCTGGTGCTGCCGTAAATAATGGAGGTCTTCAACAGAATAAATGCCACTCTCTGACACTTTTATAACTGTATCTGGGCACTGCTCAAAAACACGTGTGGAATGTGTGAGGTCTACCTCGAAGGTGCGTAGGTCCCTGTTGTTAACGCCTAGAATGCGCACCTGGTCAAAGTCTACTTTTGTGATTTCTTCAGCGGCGTACAATTCTACGAGGCAGTCCAGCCCAAGGGCATTGGCAGCCTGGTGCAGATCATACAAGTGTTGCCTGTCCAGGATAGCTGCAATGAGCAGAACGGCATCTGCACCGTACGCACGGGCTTCGTGCAACTGGTATTCATCAATGATAAAATCCTTTCTCAGAAGTGGGCAGGACGTTTCACTGCGGACATCGGTCAGATACTGAAGGGCTCCTTGAAAATGAAGCGGTTCTGTCAGAACAGAAATAGCTTGAGCACCCGATTGAGAATACCGCTGGGCAATCCAGGGAGGATTAAAGTCTTCCCGGATAATTCCTTTTGAGGGTGACGCTTTTTTTACTTCGGTAATAAAGGCTAATGAAGATGTATTAAGCGCATCAAAGAAGCTTCGAGTAGGAGCCGTGAACAAAGGTCGAGACTCTAGTGAAGAACGCGGGACGTCTACTTTGCGCTTCGTTAAAAGCGCCCGCGTATCATCGACAATTTTATCAAGTATACTCATTGGACTACCCCTTGTGAACTGGCGCTTTGTTGGACGATTCTATCAACGCGTCCAATGACGCGCGAGCTTTACCTGAGTCGATACTTTCTACAGCGGCTTCAAAGCAAGCGTGTGTTGATTCGAATCGTCCACTTGTATACAAGGCATGCGTGGCATTAAGAAGCACAATGTCCCTGGGAGCGCCCGGTTCACCATTAAGTATGCGAGTAAGGATTGCTGCGTTTTCCTCCGCAGTATCTCCTTTTAATGCGTCGAGTGGTGCCGTTTGTAATCTGAATTGCTCAGGGCGGATCGTAGTCAATTGAACGGAGGGTGCATCTTCGGAGAACACAAACGCATCGGTTGATGCAGATAGCGAACACTCATCAAGCCCGTCCCTGGAATGAACAGTTACAATGTGCTTGGCGCCTAACTTTGCAAGTATTTCAGCCATGGTATGTGCGACTTCTTTGCTGAATGCACCAACTAACTGACGTTGTACTTTTGCCGGGTTGCAAAGAGGGCCTAATATGTTAAAAAAGGTGCGTGCCCGAAGTGTTCGGCGGACGGGCATGACATATTTGAGGGCAGGATGAAAGAAAGGGGCAAAGATAAACGCTATGCCGGCCCTCTCCAGGCAATATTCAACGCCTTCTTTACCCAGTTCTATTTCTACACCCAGAGCCTTAAGTACGTCGGCTGAACCACTCTTGGACGAAATAGAGCGATTACCGTGCTTTGCCACTGTCACGCCTGCACCCGCACACACGATAGCCGCAGTGGTAGAGATATTAAAGCTGCCGCTCTGATCGCCGCCTGTACCGCATAAATCGATAGCGTGTGGATCCGAGCAGGTTACAGGGACAGCGTACTCACGCATGATGCGGGTAAAGCCGACTAATTCATCGAGGGTTTCCCCGCGTGAGCGGAGGGCCATCAAGAATCCGGCGATTTCAATCGGGTCTGCATCGCCCTTCATAAGCAAATGCATGGCCTGCTCGGCCTGCTCAACCGTAAGCGTCTCGCCAGCAGAAAGGATTCGTAAATATTCGTTCATGTCAGGTGAATGGGTGGGGGTGCAATAAGATCTTGTGTTGTAACGACCCGTGTCGACTTCAACCAATTGTTGATCAACTGAGGCCCCGGTTCAGTTAACACGCTTTCAGGGTGAAACTGGATACCTTCAATCGGCAATTTCTTGTGACGAAGCCCCATGATGATGCCATCCTGAGTGGTGGCTGAGATCTCTAGTATTTCAGGAAGGGTCTCGCGACCTACAACCAGAGAGTGATACCGAGTAGCTGTAAAGCCACTTTCGATCTTTTTGAAAATGGTACGGCCATCATGGTCAATGGTGCTGGTCTTTCCATGCATTAAAGTGGGAGCATAGGTAACCTCACCGCCAAATACTTCGCCAATGGCTTGATGACCCAGGCAAACCCCAAGCAATGGGAGTTTTTTTTCAGCAGCCAACGAAATGACTTCCTTAGTGATCCCAGCATCTACCGGCCGGCCTGGTCCGGGGGAAATGACGATCCCTTCCGGCCGAAGCTGCAGCGCTTCGTTGGCAGACATTACGTCGTTCCGAATGACCTTGATATTGCTTGTAAAAGCGCCAATCAAATGAACCAGGTTATACGTAAATGAGTCGTAGTTATCTATTACGAGAATCATGTAAATTATCGTTTAGTAGTGATCAGGCCGGTGCATTCACGAACACGTTCCATGTAGGATTCTGCCTTTTCGCGTGCGCGCTTCCCACCTTCTTGGAGCACGTCCATCACATAATCCATACGGTTGGATAAATCGTGCCTTCGCTCGCGCGCTTCGGCAAAGTACTCATTGATGAAACCGAGCAGCTCTTTCTTCGCATGGCCATACCCGTAACCTCCTTCTCGATACGCTTGTTCAATGCGCTCTTTTGATGCCTCATCAGCGAATAGCTTGATAAGGGCAAACACATTGTCCTTTTCTGGATCTTTGGGGTCTTCAACAGGCGTTGAATCCGTTACGATTCGCATTACCTTTTTCTTGAGGGGTTTGCCCTCATCAAAGATACCAATGGTGTTGCCGTAACTCTTAGACATCTTACGCCCGTCCACACCAGGAACGACCGATACTTCGTCCAAGATATAGGGCTCGGGTACTGGAAATACGGGTGCGTCTTTAGGGCAAAAGGTTTGGTTGAAGCGTTGAGCGAGGTCTCGCGTAATCTCTATGTGCTGCTTCTGGTCCGCTCCGACGGGTACTAGAGAACCACCGTAGATGAGGATGTCAGCTGCTTGAAGGACCGGATAGTTTAACAACCCTGCGTTCGGCGAGAGGCCTTGAGCAATTTTGTCTTTATAAGAAACTCCTTTTTCGAGTTGCGAGACCGGCGTCAGGTTATAGAAAATCCATGCTAGCTCTGTTACTTGCGGGACGTCGCTTTGGACAAAAAGAGTCGCTTTTTCAGGATCAAAACCCAGCGCAAGGTAATCGAGTGCTACATCCAGGGTGTATTGCTTCATTGCTTCCGCATCCTTGAGGGAAGTGAGAGCATGGTAATTCACAATGAAGTAGTACGCTTCATGCTGGGTGTGCAGTTTTATATGCTGCCTTAGAGCGCCAAAGTAGTTTCCGATATGCAAAATACCCGAAGGCTGAATACCAGACACCACCACCGTCGCTGCTTCGTCAGCTACATGTATTGCTGTATTATCGGAAGATGAGGTTTGCATTGGTTTGTTGGTTGATTCGGAGTCCGGTGTTTGGAGTCCGAAGTGTGTTGTTATAAATAAGGTCTTTGTAGTTTCTTAGGCGTCCCTCTCCGGGCTCCTAGAGCAAATCCGCACCGGCCATGAGCAGGGCCTGCTTAAGGGCACGTGCTTTATTTTCAGTTTCTTCGAATTCGAGAGGAGGAGAGCTGTCGGCAACGATGCCGGCTCCTGCCTGGATGTACACTTTGTTTTCCCGGATAACCATGGTGCGAATCGCGATACAGGTATCCATGTTTCCAGAAAAATCAAGGTATCCAACAGCACCCGAGTAGATGCCTCGTTTTGTTGTTTCTAGTTCTGCAATAATTTCCATCGCCCGCACCTTGGGGGCTCCACTCACCGTTCCTGCAGGAAAACAAGCCGCCAGCACGTCTATAGGGCTTTGGCCGGCCTTCACCTTTCCGATGACCGATGAGACGATATGCATGACATGCGAGTAGCGCTCGATATACGCATATTTGTTCACGGTTACAGAATTAAAGGTACACACGCGCCCAAGGTCGTTACGACCGAGGTCGACGAGCATCAAATGCTCTGCTCGTTCCTTGGGATCCTGAAGCAGTTCTTTCTCGAGGGCTTCGTCTTCTTCAATCGTCGCACCTCGCTTCCGAGTGCCTGCGATCGGGAGAACCTCTGCATCTCCGTTTTCTACCCGTACCAGGACTTCCGGCGAAGAACCCACGAGGGTGTAGTCCACATAATCAATGTAGAACAGGTAGGGAGACGGGTTTACTTGCCGTAAGGCCCTGTACAGATTAAAATGATCGCCCTCGAAAGCCAGTTCAAACCGTTGTGATAGCACTACCTGGAAGATATCGCCCTCGTAAATGTATTTCTTCCCTAGGTCGACAGCTGCTTCAAAATGTTCTTTGGGTATATTTGATTGCAGCTCTGCGTCTTTAAGCACAACAGGTTTGGGAGAAGGGCGAATCGGATCCCTGAAGGTTTCTTCTAAAGCCTCTATTCTGGATTGCGCTTCGTTGTAGGCTGCTTCAAGATCCGTTTCGGCAGTAATAAAGACCGATGCCATGAGCACTATTTGGTGCTTCACATGATCGAAAGCGACTACTGTATCGTAAAAACACCAGGATGCGTCGGGTAGGTGCAGCGTGTCTGGAGGAGGAGGGGGGACACGCTCGACGAGTTGGATGGTGTCGTATCCCATAAAACCCACGGCCCCGCCAGATAGGCGTGGGGTGTGTGGTAGCTTGATTTCTTCGTAGCAGTCGAGCAAAAAACGAAGCGCATCATAGATGTTCGCGTTTGAAGAGGGGATAGGCAGTGGGATAGACTCTCTTTTGCTTATATATCGCACGGATTCGCCCTCGGCCTCGAGAATAAGAAAAGGGTTTGTGCCAAGAAAAGAGTATCTGGCCATTTTTTCGCCCCCTTCTACACTCTCCAGCAGAAAACTGCACATCCCTTCAGTACGCATTGCTAGAAAAGCAGATACCGGCGTTAATAGATCAGCACTACACCGCTTTGTGATCGGTAATATTATTTTTCGCTCAGGATGTGTCCTATGCTCTGTAACAAGTGCCTGAAATTCAGAATATGTCATCGATTTTGGTATAAACTAAAAAAGCCCGCTACTTACGTTGCGAGCAGCGGGCCTAAACCGGAAAATTTATAAATAGATGCTGTACAATTATGCACGCATGGTAAAGGCTCTGGCTCGCGGAGTGCGCCACCAAAGACCGTGCGTTGTATGAATGGTATGTACAGAATGTATTCTCATGGCGGAAAGATAATACCGTTTTGTCCAGATTGCAATACCTGATACCTTCAATTCAATGAAAGGATGAAGAAGATACCAAGCGTTTAAGTTGATCGAAAATCTGCCGATACTTTCTCAAACGGGTCTGCCTGGTTCTAATTACGCGCTATGAGTCGTTCAAGTTGCACACCCGTCGAACCCCACGTTTGTTTGTACCCTACTAATTTTATCGACTGGTTTTGACAATCTATAAGTCATTAAACGTCTATCACAATATTCTATGCGTAGATTCCTTCCGGTTTTGTTACTCGCCTTTTGTGTTTTTTCAGGATGTACATCAACCCGTACTGTACATGAAAACGAAGATCTGGTAACCTTTAGCCATAACAAAGCGACCGATTACACGCTGCTCGTCTACCAATCAGAAAATGGGGACAAGCGCCAGGTATTGCGTCACAATGGAGTGTGTGAGATGATTTTAATCGAGACCCGTGATGGGGATTATACGTTGAAAAAACGAGGTGAAGACTCTCAGAAATTGGAGCCGCATCTTGTGCCTGATGTAAAGAGCAGGATGCACAGCTTAATTTATTCAAATATATCAGATGCCAATATTAGCGATTTGAGATTGTAACAGCCCTATATCATTGCTCCCCAAACCAAACAACAGCATGATGTTCAGACATAGCCACGCCCATCGATTTCCAATGGGCAGCTCCCCATAGGCCTTTGTTCAGAATTACTGCATGGTGACCGTCACTATTGATCCAAAGGTTTAACGCATATTCTGGTGTCATCGTTCGGCTGGACCAGGCAGCAATTTCGTATCCATTAGCCCTGTATTTGTTGAGTGAGATCTCTCGAGGCTTATTCCACATACAGGGCTCATTTTCGTTATTAGGTCGGAAACAACAGGACGACCATCGCCGGTTCTTGGACCAACTATGAAGGTTGCATCCATCTTTTGCCGGGTTATTCATCTCTAAGTCCTGCACGTGCAGCTCAGCCACTTCCATTAGATAGGGGGACATTTTAACAGGGCGCAATCCCTTTGATTGTCTGTACTCGTTTATGGTCTCCGCCAGGATGTGACTATTGGTAGGCGATTGATCAGGGTATGCGCTGATACAGAAAAGAGCCGTAATAACGAAGGCTGTAATGATGAAGAAAGGCGTCTTCATGGTGTATACGTTATTGATCGTTCACTTCGAATGACTTCCGATGGAAAGGTCCATTGACTGATATATTCTCTATGGACGTTCACAAATCCTGCTTGTTGCATCGCTTCTAACGTTGAAATACATCGGCAACCTCCTAGAAGGGTTGGGTGGATCCTGTAAAGGCCTTCCCAAAGATGGTTGTACCAGTTCTTGCCGTGTGTCATGTTCATTTGGATCAGCCGGCCTCCTGGTTTTAAGACCCGCAAAAATTCTCTAAGGACAGGCACAAAGTGGTCTTCGGGTAGCAAATCGAACATGTAGCTGTTGAGGACGAGGTCAAAATGTGCATCAGGAAAACCCAGTTCGTAGGCATCTCCAATTTCAAGGGAATACTGATTGATGGGGAGTTTGTGACGACGTATAATACGTTGCGCTCTTTTTTTTGCTTTCTTGAGCATTGCAGGAGTAAGGTCGATACCTGTATTGTGTCCTGTGGTATTTTTCTGCAAGACATATTGAAAAGAGAGTCCTGTACCCACAGCTACTTCTAAAATACGTTCTCCTTCATCGATGGCCGCTAATTCAATAGCGCGATCTCGGGCTTTTGATTCAACAAAAAAAGCAAGGATGTCGTGTGTAGGTGCGATCCAGGAATAAAGCAATGGGACCTGTTTTTTAGTGATTCGCGCCGGCGTTGATGTTTGAGTAGCCATAGGGGGACTTTTTATGTGTTGGTAGGCCTTTTTTTCTGGCTCAGATGTACTAAATTCGAACCTGATACGGATGACAGCGTAGTATATTTCGTTAAAATTTAGCCGCTTTCATTTTTTAGTTTAACTTAGATCATATTAATGGCACGCAAAACACGTAACCAACGTAAAAAAGCTGCTAGCTCATCACCCTCCACTCAGAGCAGTTCATCATCACTATTTCAATCCGCTTTAACTACCTACCGGCCCATCATCGATAGTGCACTGTTTGTGCTGGCTATTATCGGGGTTTTGGTAACCGTGCATCTGTGGATTCAGCAGGAAATTGTTCAGTTTAGCCAGGGCTGCTGGGGATTTAATCCACCAGCTGGTGGTGCCTCAGCGCAATCAGATTGTGCCCTGGTTGCCCAGAGCGATGCAGGTAAATTATTCGGAATTTCGAATGTATACTGGGGCATCGGATATTATATCCTGCTGTCTATTGCAGGCTTTATGATTGTACGCGCCACGGCGGATCGCCTTCCAATGCTCAAGCGGCTCAGAGCCGGTTTTATCGCCTTTGGTTTCTTCTTTTCTATGTACCTTGTAAACGTGCAAATGGGATTTGTTGAGGAAGGGCTCATCCAGGAAACGTGTAAACTGTGTATGACATCTGCTGGAATTGCAGCTACTATGTTCGTTGTGATGTTGATTGATATGTTTACAAAGAACCAGGCAGAAGCTTCATCAGACAGCCTTCAACCTGCCCGGTTGTATACTATTCTTCCAGTAATAGCAGCCTTGCTTCTAGTGGGGGACTACGCCTGGTTTACGAACAAAGCTTCTGATACTCCTGAGGTTGCTGCAGCGACTACCACGGTACAACCTGCGAGTGCTAATACCGCCGCCTCGGCTGTTCCTGCAGGAGAAGCTGCCATGGAGTGCGTATTGGATGAACGGTACGCGCCGTACCCGAATTATAAGGAATTGCTCAATTCAATGGATCCTACGGTTGGGCCAGCTGATTCACGGGTGACAGTCATTGAATATTTCGACCCGAACTGCCCTCATTGCCAGGCACTGCATCCGATCATGAAAAACCTGATCGAAGAGTACAAAGATCGCGTCCATTTTGTGTATAAGCCTTTTGCTTTAGGAGGCCATTCGGTACCCCAGATCGAGGCGATGTATGTAGCTAAAGAACAAGGGAAGTTCGAAGAGATGCTCGATCATCAAATGGCGAAAATGGAAACACGAGGGCTGCCTCTTGATCAGATTCGTGGTATTGCAACGGATATCGGTATGGATGTTTCTACACTCAACAGCCGCCTACGCGCGCAACTCTATCGACAGATTGTCATGGATACTCGCCAGGATGCAGCCAAAACAGGGCTAAATAGCGTTCCTGCCGTATTAGTCAATGGTCAGTTCATCGGCACACGTTCTCAAGAGTGTATTGCTAAGTATATTGAAGAGGCCTTGTAGAGAGAGGACAGGAGCCTGGAGGCAATAGTCCGAATTATTGCCTCCAGACACCCATGCAACCTCCCACCAGGATGCGAGTTTGAGGGAATCAACTTCTTAGTCTTTAACTTACGTATAGCATCTCTTATTTTAGCATGTTTAAAGACTGAGAGTGTG
>JAHQVL010000121.1 GCA_019634345.1 Rhodothermaceae bacterium | reverse complement strand
CTGGAGGCAATAGTCCGAATTATTGCCTCCAGACACCCATGCAACCTCCCACCAGGATGCGAGTTTGAGGGAATCAACTTCTTAGTCTTTAACTTACGTATAGCATCTCTTATTTTAGCATGTTTAAAGACTGAGAGTGTGAGATAGAATTGTGAGTACCCATGCACCTCCTATCTGATTGGTGCATGTATGTGATTCGTTTGATATTTATATCCCTTAACCCCTAGAAATATATGAGTGTCGTGACAGAAGAAAGTACGATCACCGAGTTGAGCATAAATACGATTCGGTTCTTATCCGTTGATGCAGTTCAAAAGGCCAATAGTGGACATCCGGGTTTGCCAATGGGCGCTGCTCCGATGGCCTATGTGTTGTGGAAGAAGTTCATGAAGCATAATCCCCAAAACCCTGATTGGTATGATCGGGACCGGTTCGTTTTGTCTGCCGGGCATGGGTCCATGCTTGTTTATTCGATGTTGCATCTTACCGGTTATGATTTACCTCTTGAAGAGTTAAAGCAATTCCGGCAACTTGGAAGTAAAACACCCGGGCATCCTGAGAATTTTCAGACGAGAGGCGTTGAAACGACTACCGGACCTCTCGGACAGGGATTTGCAAATGGCGTTGGGATGGCTATTGCAGAGCGTTTCTTGGCTGCTCGCTTTAATAAAGAAAATTTCCCGATAGTTGATCACTATACCTATGCCATTGTTTCTGATGGCGATGTCATGGAAGGCGTTGCTCAGGAGGCTGCCTCACTTGCAGGGCATCTTGGCTTAGGTAAATTGATTTATCTGTATGATGACAACGATATTTCGATAGATGGGAGTACGGACGTTACTTTCACGGAAGACGTCGGGAAACGATTTGAAGCCTACGATTGGCACGTACAACATGTTGATGACGGCAACGATATCGATGCCCTCAGTGCAGCCGTTGAAGCTGCAAAGGGAGTGACAGATAAGCCTTCTCTCATCATTGTTCGAACGACCATTGGCTTTGGGAGTCCTAACAAGCAAGGAACAGCTGGTATTCATGGGTCTCCTTTGGGTCCTGAAGAGGTTGTCCTTACCAAGAGAAACTTGAACTGGCCAGAAGATGAGTTCTTTCTTGTACCAGATTCTGTAAAATCCCACATGGATGAATGTGTTGTTGAAGGCCAAAAGGACGAGGCGGAATGGACAGCACTATTTACGCGGTATGCAGAGGCTTATCCAGAACTGGCAACGAGGTTCAAGCAGTGGATGAACGGTGAGTTTCCTGCAGATTGGGAATCGGCTCTCCCTGAGTTCGAGGCAGGCAGCAAGATGGCAACCCGCGCATCAAGCGGTAAAGTCATCAACGCAGTTGCACCTGTAATTCCTAACCTGGTGGGCGGATCTGCTGACCTTACCGGTTCTAACAAGACGGGTATTGATGGAAGCACTGATTTTCAGAAAGAAACGCCTCATGGCCGCTATTTCCGATTCGGGGTTCGCGAGCATGGCATGGCATCTATCTGCAATGGGATGGTTCTGCATGGAGGTGTGCGCCCTTATTGCGCGACGTTCTTGATCTTCAGTGATTATCTACGGCCTGCACTTCGCTTAAGTGCTCTTATGCGCCAGCCGGTCATTTATGTGCTCACCCATGATTCCATTGGGCAGGGTGAAGATGGTCCAACGCATCAACCCATCGAACATCTGGCTTCATTACGTGCGATTCCTAATCTTCTTGTAATGCGTCCTGGTGATGCAAACGAAGTATCTCAAGCATGGAGAGTAGCTCTTCAGCAAGAAACGCGTCCGACAGCCATTGTGCTTACTCGTCAGGGTGTGCCTACATTAGATAGAAGCAGCAATGCTTCTGCTGAGGGCGCCCTCAAAGGGGCCTATGTCCTAAGCGATTCGGAAGGCACTCCAGATATCATTCTGATGGCCAGTGGTAGTGAAGTGGGTGTTATCGTTGGCGCTGCTGAAATGCTCCGCGCAGACGGGCACGCAGTACGCGTAGTAAGTGCTCCATGCCTTGATTTGTTTGATGAGCAACCGCAATCGTATAAAAATAGCGTATTGCCCCCAACCGTTAAGCGCCGCCTCTCTGTAGAAGCTGGGGCTACTATGGGATGGGATCGGTATGTCGGCGATGCAGGCAGGGCGTTTGGACTTGATCGCTTTGGTGAGTCTGCACCAGGGCAAGTTCTCTTCGAGCACTTTGGGTTTACACCTGAAAACATTGCGAAAGTAGCGAAAGAGATGTTGTAGAGAGTCCAGGGTCCGGAGACAAGAGTCCGGAGTCTGTGATGAAATTTAGAATAGAGAGTCCGAAGCCCGATATTGGGCTTCGGACTCTTCTTTTATTCTTCCTTCTACACTATCTTCCCGGTATTATTTGCAACCCACTCCGGACTCCGGACTTTTGTCTCCGGGCTCAAGATTTTATATAAATGGAACTGATTCCCACTGATTCTTTCGGGCAGAAATTGCTTAAGCGGCTGTTTTCAGAAACCGTAGTGCTCGTCATCATCGTGCTTAATACAGCCGCACTTGTATTAGACGGGTTTCCGAATATTCATGCTCAGTATGGTGAATTATTACATACCTTTGATCTGGCTTGTTTGATTTACTACGTGCTGGAAGTCTTAATAAAGGTAGGCATATTGAGTTGGCCTTCCTACATCAAAGACAATTGGAATAAGTTTGACTTTTCAATTGTTTTGTTGGGTATACCTGCCCTTGTAGATCCGATTTTTCCAGGTGAATTCAGAGGGGCTGAGGCTATTCTCTTCTTGAGAATGGGGCGCTTTCTTCGATTCTTTCGGATGCTACGATTCATCCCCAATGTCTCGCACATCTGGAATGGTATTCTAAGGTCCCTAAAAGCATCTGTAGGAATCTTCCTGGTGCTTTTTATCCTGAACCTGATCACTGCAATGGGGGCGAATGGGTTGTTCGGGAAATATGCTCCTGAATATTTCGGTGACCCTTACATCTCTTTTTACTCCATGTTCAAAGTATTTACGATTGAAGGATGGTATGAAATACCGGATCAGTTGGCCTTGCATGAAGAGATTACTCCAGGGATGCTTGCCTTTATCCGTGGCTATTTTGCCTTTTCGGTTATAATCGGTGGGGTTCTTGGGCTTTCACTGGCAAATGCTGTGTTTGTTGACGAAATGACCCTTGACAATAATGATGAGCTGGAACAGTTGGTGTTGGATATGAGAGAGGAAATTGCAGATTACAAACAACACGTTATCGATCTACAGATGGAGCATCAAAAAAGAATCGAGGAGTTGCTCCAGCCACCGGGTTCCAGTTCTCAAGCACCGGGCTCTTAAATCATCGCCCTACATCCTTATTTCCCATCTTTAGGGAATCAAGTATGTTCAGGTAATTTCTGAATCGCATAGGGTGAATCTGATCCTCTTCAACAGCATCACGAACGGCGCAGTCGGGTTCGTGGTCGTGCGTACAGTTGGGGAACCGGCATTCGTCGAAGTAGGGGCGGAATTCTGGGAAGTAATAGGCCAGGTCTTCAGGTTCGATTTCTACTATACCAAACTCTCTGATACCGGGCGTATCGACGACGAACGTACCTGGTCCTATTGTGTGAAGGCTTGCATTCGTAGTCGTATGCCGGCCTTTCTTCGTTTTTATACTAACTTGCTGCGTAGGGATGCTTAACTCGGGATCAATATGATTGAGCAAGGTAGATTTTCCAACGCCGGAAGGGCCGGTGAGGACGTTCACATTTTGATCCATTAACCGCATTAGTTCATCCGTCCCAACTCCTGTTTTAGCACTAATCTGAATCACGGGATATCCGATCTCTTCATAGCGATCAATTAAGTCCTCAAGCGGTTCTATATCGTCTTCTTCAATCAAGTCAACCTTATTTAGAATGATGCCGGCTTCGAGGTCGAAGTACTCAGCCATCACAAGAAATCGATCGATAAATCCAGAGTTGGGCTTGGGTAGATTTACTGCTTGCATCACAAAGGCCATGTCAATATTCGCTACAATGACATGCTCCATCCCAACTTTGCGCCCCGCAGCTCTTCTGCTTAATCTATTCTTTCGTGGGAAGATCTCGGTGATGAGCCCTGTTTCGTCTTCATTTAATCGAATAGCTACGTAATCACCTACAGCGATCGGATTGGTGACACCCTCATCCCTCAATCGGAATTTTCCACGTATCTTCGAAGGCACTACGCGATCATCAAGCTGGACGTCATACCAGCTTCCTGTTGATCGAATGACTATGCCTTTTGCTTCTGACAAATGACGAACGAGTTAAACGTATAAAGTGGAAATTAGCCTCTTGTGGTTGCCACTGGCTTTGGGGCAATAGGCCTTAGTTAATGCACATCTGCACTTCCAAAAGAGAATCTTGTTTCAGAATGTAGAAAAGCAGAGGCAAAATAACCTGAAATGCCTATTTTCGACGCATTATTATCAGTCGTGATCCAGTTTTAGATATCAAACAACCACGAAACAGTAAGCTGTTGTGAAACAACGAATTACAAAGTCTCGTCTACACTAAGCGTTAACGATCATTTTAAAACAGATGTTGAACGTAACGCTTAAGGTTGTATTGGTATAAAAAACATGGCAGAACAAACAGAAAAAGAAGGTCAGAGGTATCGATCTCTCAGAAATGAGTTTGATGGCTTGCAACTAGAGGAAAAAGCTGTTTTCTTAATAGAGTCTGGGCTTTCCCTACTCGTTCATAGCGTAGAATCACTGACCCATTTTGTCCGGGACGAGATTAACAAGATGGCTGATGGGGACAAAGAAAACGCTGAGGAAAAGAAAGAGGAACCCAAAAAGAAAGCAGCCCCAAAAAGAAAACCAAGAAGTACAGCTTCTAGAAAAACAACATCGAGATCTACATCATCCAAAAGGAAAACCCCTCCTAAAAAGGATGATGCCTCAAACGAGGGAGATTCGAAAACATAAGTACTCGTAAGGCACTCATATGGCCAAATCGGATGACGAACACAAAATTATCAAGTTTGATGAACTAAACCTGCTCGGGAAATTGGTTTATGTGAGTGGAGTGCTGACTAGAACGGCAACGGATATCGTGCAATCCGCTGTTGATGCCACTAGTGAAATCATCACTGAAACTGAGAAAGCGTTTAAGGAGGGGCTGGATCCCAATGTTGAGGATGCAAAGATCATTGATGAGATTGAAGAGAAGAAATAGATCTGCAAATCTTCCATAAATAAAAAAAGGCCGGGACTAAACGCCTCGGCCGAGATCGTATTTATAGGGGCTGCGACCCACTTCAGCCTCTACAAATTTTTCTCGTTTGCAGTATAGGGCTACGGTTTTAGCGAAATCAACCGTTTTTTTGCCCACACCCTATGCGCCTTTTCTACCGAGTGTAAGGATATGTTTATCCTTTCCAGCCATCACGTCTCGTTCGCTCACGCATCTTTTGAAGAAAAGCGCTCGTAAGAATTGCGATCACCAACATTTCCCTTTTCAGGTACTGCATTATGAAAAAGACGCTTTGGCTACTTCTGTTTGTACTCTCCATAGGCCTAATCCAGGTAGGTTGCACTCCGAGTTCCTACACTGAACAAGAGCTACTGGATGAAGAATTAAATGCTGAACCCGCAGGAGAAGTTGAACCCGCAGGAGAGGTAGAGCCTGTAGGAGAAGTTGAACCTGTTGGAGAAGTAGAGCCTGTAGGAGAAGTTGAACCCGTAGGAGAAGTAGAGCCTGTAGGAGAAGTTGAACCCGTTCAAGAAGTTGAACCTGTAGGAGAAGTTGAGCCCGTTGAGGAAGTAGAGCCTGTCATTGAAGTAGAGAGGATAAAGCAGAAGGAATAATTACCGTTTTGGGATTGTCTGTTAAATATCAAAGCAGAGCATTCCCTTGCCCTTAATTCCCAAACTGTTGTGCAAAAAATCAATACCCAGATCGTGTTGTTGGTCATAATACTGATGACTGGAGTAATTGGCTGTGCTATCTTTGGAGGTGAAAGTCACTCGATAGAGCAGTCAGAAAGCTACTTCTTTTACAGTTGTGGTGTAGCTGATGGCGGGGCTTATGATATATACATTCCCGAAGAACCGATGACCAGTTGTCGGGATTGGGAAACACGTCCGTATGGCCAATCCTGGTCGGAAAGTTATACCAGAATCTACCTTACTCGTTTTCCATATCCTTTTCCGGATTCTGAAGCGACGTTCTACTTTGGGATTGAAAGCGATCCCGACTCAGGGAATGGGTCAGGTGGATGGGCCGGGTTTTGCCGTGAAGGAGAGGAAGAGTGTGTTGAGGCTCTAAGAGGCACCATTCAATTGCCTTTTCTCCCGGATAACGTGTTTAATACCCGTGTGGACATCCTCTTTGAAGATGGGTCAACATATAACAGATCGTTAGACATGTTGGTTTGTCAACCCGATGTCACGGTGCTGTGCGGCTGAGTTGTCTTTTTGTTTTTCTTTAGGGGGATTTTCTTACTTTCAGGGCTGAACATGTTTCTCGTGCTTTAGGCCAACCAATTCCCCATCAATGAATAATACAGCTCGATTGTTGATTTTCATTGCGCTCTTCACACTGTTCGGGTGTGAACCTCCTGCAAGTGATGTAGATTTGAGCATTCAGCCCTCCGAGGAAAACCCCTTTTACTGGCAATTCAATGGCGAACCGGTGCTCCTAGTTGGGGGAAGTATTGAGGATAATCTTTTCCAGCTAACTGATCTTGAGGCCCAGTTACATAAACTGCAGGAAGCTGGAGGTAACTATGTTCGCAATACCATGTCGTCCCGCGATTCAGGAAATGTGTGGCCCTATGAAAAAAACGAAGACGGGTTTTATGACCTGAATAGATTTAATCGCGTGTATTGGGATCGGTTTTCCCGTTTTTTAGCGTTGACAGCAGTGCGTGGGATTGTTGTGCAGATAGAAGTATGGGCAACCTTTGACTACTATGATGATCGTGATATGCGGCGCGGGTTCTGGCAAAAGAATCCTTTAAATCCCAAGAATAATATAACGTATACCGTTTCTTCTTCCGGCTTGCCAGACACCGTGGCCTCTCATCCTACTCAGACTGAGAATCCTTTTTTCTTTTCCGTTCCTGAACAAGAAAATAATGAGTTCTTGTTGCCTTTCCAGCAGGCTTTTGTAGACCAACTGCTATCCTATTCTCTGCAGTATGAACATGTCTTGTATTGCATGGACAACGAAACCAGCGTACCGCCGTCATGGGGGCGATATTGGGCGGCCTATATCAAAGAGAAAGCCAGAGAGATGGGTAAAGACGTATTTGTTACTGAGATGTGGGATCCATGGGACCTATCGCATGAGATGCATAGCAATACCTTTGATCATCCAGAGACGTACGACTTTGTAGACGTTTCTCAGAACAATCACAATACCGGACAACTGCATTGGGACAATGCCCAAAAGCAACGAGATCGGATTTTGACTTCGGGTGTTATCCGCCCGATGAACAACGTGAAAATATATGGGGCTGATGGAGGACGAT
>JAHQVL010000120.1 GCA_019634345.1 Rhodothermaceae bacterium | reverse complement strand
GAGAATGGCAAGGTATTAAGCCGAGCTACACCCCTCCACCTTTCAAAGGCGGAGGTGGCCCGAAGGGCCGGAGGGGGTCCGGCGTCTCAGTTTGCCTAATAGGCATCTATAGCTTCACGCGCCTCCACATCCTCACTCACTACGCCCCCATTTAGGCCTTCCAGCAACTTCCAATACCGCCGAGCGATCTTCTCTCGATCGTGGTAGTGACGTACATAGGCCTGGCCATTTAACCCCAATTGGGTACTAAGAGCAGCATCATCCCTGAGCTTCAGCACGCTTTCGAGCAAGGCATCGCTGTCCTCTGGAGTGAAGAAGAGGCCGGCTTCGGCTTCTTCGATGATTTCCCGTGTTTCACCGTCTACGCCCAACAATATCGGAATGCGCATCGCCATGGCTTCGAATATCTTGGACGGGATCACGGTCTTGAATAGAGGTGATGCTTTAAGATGCACGATACTGGCATTCGAGAGCGCCAACCAATACAACACCAGCGACTTGGGTTGTTTGTCGATGAGCCTGACATTGGCTAATGGCCGCTCTGCTAATCGTTCTTCAAGGGCTTTCCGATTCGCGCCTGTCCCAACAATGACAAACACCACATCGTCTCGGGTACATTTTTCAGCTGCATCCAACAATACATCCACGCGATGCGCCATCCCGATGGTCCCTATATAGGACGCGACAAACTTGCCCTCTAAGTCATGCGTTTTGCGCAGTTGCGTTAAGGTCTGTTCATTCAGAGGTTGCTCGTACCGGGTCAGATCCGCACCGTTCTTTAACACGCTGATTTTCTTGGGGTCAATGCTTTTACCAGCAATTACCCGTTTGAACGTGTTGGTGACCACTACGATATGGTCCGCCTTGCGGTATAGAAAGTGTTCTATTTGCTCAAAGAAGCGAATAATCAGGTTTCTCGACATCGCACCAACAGCCACAATCGACTCGGGCCAGAGGTCTCTGATCTCTAATACAAACCGAGCCCCCTTCATCTTGCTGATCACATACCCTCCTATAGCCGCAAAAAACTGCGGCGAGCTGGCGACTACTACGTCAAACGATCCCTTAATCCGCCGGCTGTACCAGATCGAAGAAAGCATAAAAGAGATGAAGCTCAAAATACGCTTGATCGTCCCCTCATTCTGGGTGATGTACAACGGTACACGCACCACCTCGATGCCATCCATCTTCTCTTCCGAATAGGTATTCTGATACCCTTCGTAGACTATGCCTTCAGGGAAGTTAGGCACGTCCGTTAGCACCACGACTTCCCTGCCTTCACTCGTCCACGTCCGCGCGTGCTCGTACAACCGCGTCGCAAGAGCGTTTACTTCTGGTGGAAAATTATTACCGATGAATAAGATGCGCATGTGTATCCTGGCCGGATCTGCCGGTTGTCAATAGCTGAGTGTATATGAAAGATGCACCGGAAGGTGATTATCCCCTTCAAGCACAATCACTTCATTAGAAAGACGCGTGCCAAACTTGGGGCAATACCAGCCTGATTCTATTCTCATGCTAGCCGCTTTAGATTCTAAGCGGCAGGTAACATCTTTCTTTCTCAACACTATATAGTCGTCCCATTCCTCCACGCTTACATCAGGATGCAGATGAATTAAGCTCTCCACCCGATGCGCCCCTACCCCATCTACCAGGTCATCAACCTGGATTTGCTTCTTGTCCTCATACACCGTCACCTTGCGGCGGTGCATGATTTGGTCTCCGATCAGGTGTGCATATCCCCCATAGATTCCGTCAAAACGACACTGCGCGCCCTGCGACGCAAAAACGATGTTATCCGGTGCCCACCGGCGAGCCACTCTGAAGGAATCCCAACACTCTACCTGGTCCGTATCGTCCACACAAACCGTATTGTGCGCCCGGGTACTACGCACATAGTCACGCATAGCACCCTTTTGATACTCATAGACACCACTATCTACGATAAACTGCTCGCCCTTTATGCTGAGCTCATAACTGAACACATCGGCATGGGCATGTGCGGTTAAGTGATCGGGGCCTACCGCTCCCCCATCCATGATGAGATAGACTTCCTTGCCATGAAAAGCATAATAACCAGTGTCATGAAAGATGGTCTTTCTCTCTGCTTCATGACCGGACACACCAGCAATCCGCTCTAATAGATCATGGGGCCTCGCGGCGATTTCTTGCGTTGAATCGTTAAAGAGGGCCAGGTGCCCATCGGGATGAGTCAGCGATACCAGAAAATCCGCCATCTGAGTAACGGCTGGCAGTATCACTGCATGCGCCTTGTGCGTAGGAGGAAGAACGTCCAATACATCCAAAAAGCATTCGAGCATAATGGCGTGATACATCGGGCTGCGCTCAAAATGCCCTCCATCCGGCAAGATTTGCTCTTTTATTTCCGAAACGATCAGGTCCACCCCTTCCTCAAACCATTGCTTCGCTTCGTCCTTTTGCTTGAAGAAGTGCCCCATCACAACGAGAGCACGGGCATTTTCAAGGACGTGATTCCCCGTGATATGATATTCGATATTCCGATACAGATGGCCCGCCTGGAGGTATGCGCTCTCCATGATAGGCCGCGTTCTCATGCGCGTCCTGCTCCAGTTGACCAGCCGCAAGGAGGTTGGATACGGATGCCATGCGATCGGGGTACCCGGTGGATGCTCATTGATCCAGGCCTGGCACAACCGCACCTGCTTCTCGAGATCGAGCAGATGGATATAATGGAAGTAATGCAGATTAAATCGCCAGAGTAAGGGTGCATCAGCCGCTTTCCAGTCGACTACATCCCCGAGGTCCCTGGATTCATTCAAAAAAGTAAAGACACCCTGTTGAAGATCTTTTTGGGTATTCCAGACGTCATGCCCCTGGAATCCCTTAGAGGGTGCAGGAATAGTGTCGAACGTGTCGGGTAGCGAGGGTAGTGAAGGGCTTCCTAGCCGCTGCTTTAACACGGCCAGGACTCTACCCCATACCTGGATTGGTTTCAGGTGGCGGACGGTTTGTGCGTATCGTATCCAGTATTCCAGACGGTTACGCATCTGCAACAAGTTCCTCCTTTTTTGAAGCCACTAACGAAACAGCATTGCCGGTTTGTAACGACGTCTGCGCTGCAAAAACAACCCGCATGCCCATGACAATCTCTTCAAATGGAATAGGTGAAATACCTTGTCTGAACCCTAGCACCGTTTCCTCCATCTGAGCGACCTGGCCTTTATCCTGGTTCATCGTCTTCTTCTTATTCAGGTTGCCCATGTAGTACAGCTCCAACAACCGGAAATCATCCAGCACACCCACGCGCCCATCCCCATATACCTCGAACCGCTCCTTTGAGGTTGTTTTGTCCCCAACGGTATTGTAGCTAAGCGTCCCGAGAGACCCCTTATCGAAGCTGATCACGATACTGATGTTATCCATGTCGGATACCGTATCGTTGTGCACGTTCATTTTCTGAGCAAAAACACTCGTTGGCAGTTCCCCAGACAGATAGATCATCATATCGATGAAGTGGCACATCTCACCAACCAACATCCCCCCTCCTTCTTCCGCAGTGTGTAACCAGGACGTCGCAGGAATATGGCCGCTATTCACCCTGTAGATCATCTGCTTTGCGCTCGTGTTCGCAAAGAAGTCTTTTAATTGCCGAGCCATTGAGGAAAACCGCCGATTGGTACCGACCATTACGGCGTACTGCCCTTTTTCATTGGCCTTCTCGTACGCTGCAATGACTTGATCCAGTTGCTCCGTGTTCACCACAAGGGGCTTCTCGACAAATACGTGCTTACCGGCTTCTAAAGCGCGAACAGTAAAGTCAGCATGAGAGCCGTGACGCGTTGCGATGCCAACTGCATTTGTTTTATCGTCTTTTAATAACTCCTCAAACTCGGTTGTGCCACTGGCGAACTTGAACTTCTTTGCCTTTTGCTTCGCACTCATCCCGGTAGCTGTTACCAGGGTGGTCAGTTTGACCTTCGGATTCTTTTGGAGATGAGGCAGCAGGTGTAAGGAGGCATAATTGCCGGCGCCGACAAAGCCCATCCGCAATTTCCCATTCAGCGGCAATGCATCGGCCTTCGCAACCTGTACCGTCGCCTTTTGATGCTTTTCGACATCATAAGACAATAAGATTCCCACAAACGGTTTTTTAGCCGTTTGAATCATTTTATAAGCATCCAGGGCATCGGCTACCGAAAAGAGATGCGTTGTGAGCGGTTTCACGTCCAGCAGCTTACGAGCCATCAGGTCCAGCACGGCTTCCATATTTCGCTGCTCGGTCCATCGCACAAAATCATACGGATAGTCGATGCCTCCCTCCTCATACGCGATGTCATATCGACCCGGGCCGTACGACATCGAGATATTTACTTCCAACTCCTTTTTGTAGTACGCATCCCGCGGGATATTCATCCCGATGGCACCCACCACAGTCACAGCGCCCTGCTTCCGAGTAATCTCCCCGGCAAGCTCGATAGGCTGATTGCTTTTGGTAGAGGCTGTAATAATACAGTGGTCTACCCCTCTACCTGCCGTAAAGCGATCGACTTCTTTTGCAGGGTCGCTAACAACGCCCGCATCCATCCCCATCTTAAGGCCCAGTTCAACTTTCTTAGGATCCAGATCAATCCCGATGACGCGGCACCCATTTGCACGTAACAGTTGGGCCGTGATCAATCCAATCAACCCCAAACCAAGAACGGCTACATTCTCCCCTAATTCAGGCTTGCAATTTCGTACACCCTGTAAGGCGATGCTTGCGACTGTCGTATACGCGGCTTCTTCAAACGAAACGCCATCTGGAACACGGACTGCCAGGTTCTTAGGGACATAATTCACCTCCGCATGATTCGCATAACCGGCTCCGGCGATAGCGACACGGTCTCCTACCGAAAACGTAGCCGCCTCAGCCCCAACAGCTTCAACAATGCCTGCTGCGCTGTATCCCAGCGGCATCGGTTTGTCGAGCTTCGACATCACATTACGAAACGTATTAAGGACCCCTTCTTTTTTCGCCTTATCGATCACCTGTTTGACGAGATCTGGGCGGGCCTGTGCTTTTCCTACCAGGCTTTTTTGCGCCAATTCAATGATCATTCGTTCGGTGCCGGCGCTGATCAACGACATGGCCGTCCGCACCCTGATCCCCATAGGGAGCAGTGCTGGTGGCGGTACGTCTTCCAGGGTTAACTCTCCGGATTTGATGTTTTGCAGGATTTGCTTCATAATTTGAGATTACAATAGATTCGCTTCGGTAGCATAGGTGCTGGCTGCTGTCCGTTCCAACAGATCCAGGTACATGTCTGCAACCTTATTCCAGTCTGGAAACTCGCTTACACGCGTATAACCGGCATCCAGGGTGTGCTGCAACCGATCAGGGTCATTAAAACCTGACTCGATCACTTCCAATATCTGACCGGCAGAGAGCGGATCAAAGTAGAATGCAGCCTCCCCACATACATCGCGCGCAAAGTCACGGTCCGACGTGAAGATTGGTTTTTTCATAAACATAGCGTCCACGTACGTGCCAGAGAAAGACTCCAGGAGTGTCGGAAGAAGCAGCCCGTCTGTCTGCTCGTAGAGCGCCGGCACTTCGTCCATAGGTACAGGACCTATATTATGAATGACCTCTTGTACCTCTTCTTGCTTTATCTGTTCAATCAACTGGGCTGCACCCACATGTTGTTCGTCCGCAATCGTCGTAATGACGGAATACGGCTTCTCATGAAATTTGATCAAACGGGCCAGTTCGACGAGGATTTCCAGGTTTTTGTGCGGGTAATATCTGGTCAGACACAGCAATTTGTTCCCAGGTTGACTCCAGTCAAACGCTGCCCCTTCCCCGCTTAAAGGCTGCTTAAATTGATTCAGCGCAACCGCTGTCGGCACCACGCACAACTCCTTGATTTCCGGGTAGTACCTCTTGAGACGCTCTGCCGATGTTTGCGTTTGTGGAGCCACCACATCGGCGTACTTGAGTCGTTTCCTGAATGTCGCAATTTTGGCTTTGCGCGTTTGCACGTCTTTCCAGGACATCCGGTCCCAGATCTCCCCTTCCGGATACGTGGCATACGGCCACATAAACAGGACAACTTGCTTTCTGGAAGAAGGGACCGAGAAATTCCCCATGCTAAAAATCACATCCGGGGCCAGGTCATCAATCCTTTTCGTAAGCCAGTGTTCGTCAGTGACAGGGCGCAACCAGTTTTGATTAATCCAGTCTGGAACGATATGGATGCGGATTCGAGGAGAGGCGCAGTCTTCATAGCCGGAGTCTGCCGGAGCAAAGACTTCCATCAGGAAGTCGCGAGAAGATTGGTTGGCCGCACGGAGGAAGTTGATAGCTACGCTTCGCCCGCCCGCAGAACGCAGGGAGACGGCGTTTACAACGATTTTGATCATGGAAGTGCACACTTGCAGGTTTGTATACCTGCTTTCACGCAAGAGTTAAGCCAGATTGCTCTCGTTGCAGTGCGTTGAGGGGCGTCACGAGTGTGATGGTCTTCGATGTAGTGCGTTGGGTGCTGTCACAAACTCTGATGCTCTTCATTGCATCGCGATGGGCGCCGTCACAAGTTTGATAGTCTTCATTGTCTCTCGCTGAGCGCCGTCACAGATTTTTTCTTCTTCAATGCATTGCGTTGAGCGCCGTCACAAGTGTGATGCTCTTCAATGCATCGATTTGAGTACCGTCACATTTTTTCTTCTCCTAAATCAAGAGGCATTAAAACATCCAAATACAATACGAGGAGCACTTGCATCACCACTATCCCGTCCCCCTATATACTCCAAAGAAACCCAAAACTCTCCGCTATAAACATCCTCACTGCGATCTGTGTAAAAATACCACTCTACCGGAATGTACATAGTAAATGAAACAGGTTCGTCGTCGTCATACCAGAATGTTGCAAGTGGCTCCCCCGGCATTTCTCGATTCGGTGCCAAATTAGAGTTTGTACCGAATTGGGAAGGAGGAGCTGAATTGCCATATTTTGCGAACAGTAGATCCCATCCTTCAAAGAACTTTCCAACCTGTATACCCCACCATCTTCTACCTGAAGCTCCTCCCACAATATCAATTGTTGCTTGTCCAGAATGAGTTATCAAACTGTCATTCCCAATTATCTCATTTGCATAGTATGTATTTTGAGGAATTGCAGATTGACAAGTTTCTAAGCTTCTTATTTGCTCAATCCGTTCGGGATAGAATATGGCGAATTCATTATCTACATCAATACTATCGCACCCAGACAGAAGGACGAGCCACAAAATTGTTACTATACGCATGTATCTGACTGGTACAAAATAGCAAGACGACCGATTTCTCGGCTGGCGTTTAGCTTTGTCTCGTCGATGAAGTGCGGTCATACCAATAACAAATGTAGCTCCTCCTGCAGCGCCTATCAGGATGCAGCCGAATACCTTATCGAGCCCTTCTAATCCTTCATCCCCTCCTTTATCTCCTAAAACAACGCCACCAGCAATGATTGCAGCACTTCCTGCTGTAAGCCCCAGTAGGGGGAGTATTTGTGACTTATAAATTACGAACGATCTTACTTCGCTGTTCTCTCATTTACCGCTCTCCTGATTGGTTCATTTGGCTGCGATCTGCCTGATGATTTCGCGACCAGCAGTACGGTCATTGTGCAACCTGCAACTGCAAATCAAAATTGCGGAGCCTTCAGTGGTCAGGTGCCGATTACGATTGAGTAAGACGCTTAAATACAGTATGACAAAGAATACGACACAGCACTTAATTGATCCCCCCTGCTACCCTTGCATAGGCTGAGGCGTAGCGACAGTTCGGATGCGTTTGCGCAGAAACCGGCTGCTTCCCATCTCGACGTACCGCTGCGTCCAGGTGCTGAACAGGATGGCAGCGCCTATGGTGATCATCATGACGAGGAGGAGGTTAAAGTTGGTTTGCTCGAACTTCAGGACTCTGAAGAAGAACTTGGGG
>JAHQVL010000119.1 GCA_019634345.1 Rhodothermaceae bacterium | reverse complement strand
GTTGTTTCAGTTAATGCACGAACAGCATCAATCCGCCCACTCCCTAAAAGGCCGTTCAGCTCATTAGAATTGGCCTCCTCGATTTGCCGGCTGGTTGCTCGAATTTGCTCGCGAACCTGCTTCATGGACCACTCATCTTGCTGGGTTTTTACCAGAGCGGCAAGGCCAGACACAACAGGCACAGAGAAGGACGTACCGCTTGCTTCCGTGGTATATTCATCATCCGGAAGCGTACTATTCAAATTTACGCCGGGCGCAAACACATCAACAGAAACACCATAATTGGAAAAAGGAGCAATAACGTCTGATTGTTTACCGGTAGAGCCAACTACGAGCACACCATCATAGGCTGCGGGGTAGGAAGGAGAAGAATCCAGATCCACACCGGGATCCTCAAGGCTTCCACCGTTACCCGCTGATACGATAACAAGTGAACCGATATCCTGGACGATGCGAACGACTTCGCGCCCCAAGAACGAGTCGGGGCCTCCCCAGCTTACATTTATTATATCTGCTCCTTCCCGAGCTGCGTAAATCATTCCATCGTATCCGAAACAGACGGCGTTATCCGTCAAGCTGCAGCCTGCATTAACGGGGATAAACTTCGCATTCCAACTCGCGCCAGAGATCCCCGTATTGTTGTCCGTTACAGCAACTGCAACACCTGCAACCATGGTCCCGTGCTGCCCATTAAAGGGCGTTCTAGTGAGGCCTTTGGGGTCATTCGAGTTACCAGGAAAATTCCAACCGATGAGATCATCTACAAGGCCGTTTCCATCGTCATCCAATCCGTTATCCACTTCACCTCCATTTCTCCACACATTATCTCTGAGGTCGGCGTGCTCCCAATCGACCCCTCCATCGATTATGCCAATCAGTACATCCCCTTCGCTTGCTTTAACAATATCCCAGGCTTCGGGCATATTGACATGACGCAAATGAGTCATGTCGTTAAATTGCGGATCATTTGGCGCTACCCTACGGGGATCAGGTTGCTCATTCAAAGGCAGTGTAGTCTCTATGCCGCTTGAAAGGGTATATATATAGCGAGGTTCAGCGAATTCAACCCGATCATCTTGCGCCAGTAACTGTGCTACTGCGTGTGGGGCCATCGGGGAATCATAGCTCATCTCGTAGATGCTTTCCAAAGCAGAAAGCGATTCCCCATTGATGTGTTTTTTTGACGATGTGCCTTTGGGGAACAGAGGACGTAATTGTGAACCACCGGCCTGCTCCATGACCCTTTCCATTACGGAACGCCCATCTTTTGATGAGATATGGGGGTTCAATTTTACAATGACAACCCCGGGTACCGCAGGAGCGTATAGTTTATCCCGCTCTTCGTCCAACATTAAAGATTGACCATATGCTACACCTTCCGGAATGAGAAAGTATAGTGCACTGACAATCCAAATCTTGAAGAGGAGATTATTATAGACTCGCATTACGCATTTACGTTTGACGCAGCCCTGGTATCGGTTCGCCAATACAAACGAACCATTCATAACACAAATAGTATCGGAAACGTGTTTCACTAAAACAAATGATAATCCAAAACCCTCGCCTTATATATACACTTATGACCCGTCTATTTACCTACTTATTCCTAGTCGCTCTTTTTCTGTCAGCAAGTACTGTCTCTTCTGCTCAAGAGTCGAACACGCGCAAGCTATTTCTAGAGACATCCATTGATGGCCAATCCCTATCGTACAGAGATGACGGCTTTGATAGCGCAGATCGAGGCGGTGGGTTTAGCTTCCGAGCCGGATGGGGAATTTCAGATCTTGCCACGCTTTATATCGGTGTAAACGGATCCAGGTTGGATGGTATCAACAATGGAGTTATAGAGCAAGAATATGAATTCGGCGCTCTTGAGATCGGATCACGGTTCAATTTCCGTACCGGTCAAACACTTGTCCCATTTGCCGACGTAGCACTTAGGGGCGTGGCTGTTCAACTAACGGATGTTGACCTGGAGTTTACTGGAGGTGGACTGATGTTGGGCGGAGGCGCTTCTTACTTTGTAAGCCCCGCTGTTGCATTAACAGCAGGACTTCGTTTTGGCTTTGGTAACTTTGACGAGATACGACTAGGAGGCATTACCGCCAATATCGAAGAGGCAGATATTGGATTTGGAGAAATACGGTATTCGTTCGGCGTGATTTTTTATCCGCTCAAATGATAATCCCCAAAATGGGTTTTGGGGATGTTTCGGGTTTCTTGTTTCTCGTTTCTGGTTATTAGGGTGAAGCATTGGACTTAGAAAATAGTCAACAAGAAACAAGAAACAAGAAACGAGAAACCAATCAAATAGGATCTATTTGATTGCTTCTAGCTCTTTTGCTTCATCCCAGTATTTATCCATTTCTTGAAGATCGACATCGTTCCAGGATTTGCCTTGCTCTTTCAGGCGGCTTTCGACGTGTTTAAATCGGGATTCGAACTTGGAGTTGGTTCGGCGAAGGGCATTCTCCGGTTCGAGGTCAAAGAACCGAGCGTAGTTCACAATGGCGAAGAGTAGGTCCCCCAATTCCTTTTCCTTTTCTTCTGAGTTGGTATCGAGGTGCATTTGTTCTTTGAACTCAGCCAGTTCCTCTTCTACTTTGCCCCAGGTCTCTTCAGCATCGGGAAAATCGAACCCAACACCGGCGGCTTTTTCTTGCATGCGATAGGCACGAAGCAGTGCCGGCATGTCTCTAGGTACGCCTTGCAAGGTCCATCTCTTTCCTTCTTTCTTTTTAATCTCTTCCCAATTTGTTTTGACTTGCTCTACGCCATCGACTGCAGTATCGCCAAAGACATGCGGGTGCCGGCGAATTAGTTTGTCCATTTCCTGATCGATAACCTGCTTCAAGGTAAATCGCCCGTCTCCTTCTGCAATAGTGCTATGAAAGATTACATGAAGGAATACATCACCAAGCTCCTTGGATAGTTCATCCCAGTCTTGATCGTCGATTGCCTCAACAGCTTCATAGGTCTCCTCGATCAATAGCTGTTTAACTGAATCGTGGGTTTGAACACGATCCCAAGGACAATCTCTTCTAAGTTGCCGTGTGATAGCAACAAAGTCTTTAAATGCCTCTAGTTCTTCGTCTGTTGGGGTGAATTCAGGATCGTAGATTTTGGTCATTGCTTACGTTCAATGTTCAAAGTTTATTGTTCTATGTTCTTTGGGGAAGAGCTTACTTCGGTAGCCGGAGAACGTTGCAAATTATGTTTTTGATTGAATCTGAACACAATGTTTTAATGCAATCGGATATATTAGAATATATTCGCTCAAGGACCCACCCATGCGCTCACAGTTCGTATACATACCCATCCGCTTGATAAGTGCGTTGATTTTTTTGTGGCACCTGGTAGGGGTTGAGTATGGAAATACACCAGGTATAACTCCATTGAATGAGCGCATCGCAACCATTGAAGTTCGGATGCCAGTTTCCAGAAGGCTCCCAGTTAGTGTTCCAGGAGCGGTTATACGGACCAATCCAGATCTTGGTATTGCATATACAGACGGCCGAGGCATTACCACGTTGTATGCTGAAGAAGGTTTTTTTGAGAACAATGATCTCAAATGCCTCCGTATTTCGGCGTTTCATTCAGAAAACGAGTTGCATGGTGAGGTCCTTATTACCAGTTCCAGGCCTCTCTCCTACATCGAAGATATCGTACGTATATCTCTGGGGGAATATAAACACTTGATCGTCCACGAAGGAAAGATCGTTCGAGGTACGGATGGAGGACACGTTTCCAGTTCTAGAGGGCGTTGTGCAACTTTTTGACAAAACCCACTGACACACTGGTGTCACCCAGGATCTTTTTATTGGGGAATGGTTATGTTGCCAATCTTATATTGTCTTTAAAGGTATCTGAGCTGCTAAAAAAGCTGTTTATAGCAACTATTTTGACAGTATCAGGGAATCATGTTTCACTCAATCAATAGGAGTTCATTATGGCTAGAGGGATCAACAAAGTCATATTAATAGGGAATTTAGGCCAGGATCCAGAGTTACGTTATACAGGAAGCGGCACGGCAGTATGTAATATGCGGCTGGCAACCAATGAGTCGTACAAAGATGCGGACGGCAATATGGTAGACAAGACAGAGTGGCACAGTGTTGTTGCCTGGAGTCGTCTTGCAGAAATCTGTGGCGAGTACTTAAAGAAAGGATCGCAAGTTTATTTTGAAGGGTCTCTTCAAACACGTTCTTATGATGATCGTGACGGTAACACAAAATATGTAACTGAAATCAAAGCCCGAGAGATGATGATGCTTAGCGGACGAGGAGAAGGGGGCGGCGATTTTGGTGGTGGAGGCGGCGGCGGCTACAATCGGCCTCAATCCGCCCCAGCAAGCAAGCCTCAAGCTGCACCAGCAAATTCATTCGAACCGGATGACGATCTTCCTTTTTAAACCCTAAGAACATTCTTTGGGTTGTTTCGGGTTCCGGGTTCCGAGTTTCGGGTTTGTTTGCGGGTTTATAGAAGATCAACTCGAAACAAACATGGAACGCGAAACTCGGAACCCGAAACTGTATTATTTCCCTACCCACTTTCTCCACTTCGCTTCCATTACCCAGGTGATCCAGTTTGCTCTCCATGAAGTGGGTAATCCAATAGCAACTCCATTGGCAACGAGGCCCATCAATTTTCTCGACGTCCCATATAAGTCGTCTTGATTGATAAGGCGAAGCAGACGAGCATATTGGACTAATAATTCTGAGCGGGATGTCGTTCCAAACAGGGATTTAAAGTATGATTGCTCTTGATAGGTCAGATGGTTGGTTAGCTTGAGGGGCATTTCCTCAAACAACTTGGGACAGGCTTTAGCCTCAATACTTTCATGAACTCGCTCCATGCCTACGATAAATTTCTCTGCATGGACCTCGCCAAAAGCAAGAGACCCTGTCATATTACTCCCATGTAGCCGATAGTCAGCAAGCGGTTTATCGATAAATGCCACTTCGGTCAAGAGAGGGGCCAGCATATATAGATACGCGTCGGCCATACTGGGTAGAGAATCGCCGGGTAGAGGAAAGAGCAGATCGGCAACTTCTCGCCTGAAACACAAGGCGCTGGCTGGCATGCTGCGCCATCGCCCTCCCCTTCGAATCACATCATCGGCTAACCACCCCTCCTCAAAGCGACCCGACCTTGGAAGAGTATACAGCGTATCACCCGTGTCATTTACAACACGCATACTATGGATGATAAACCCTGCTTGAGGATTTGCCTGAGAGTGATCAACGACCTCAGCTATTTTTTGCAGGTGAAACAGGTCGTCCGCATCTAACAGGCAAACAAGTTCTCCGGTGCTTGCATCGTACGCGGCATTCAACGCTGCCGAAACGCCTGAATTTTCCTGCTCGATCAGCTTAACGCGCTCGTCTTCTGCTGCAAATCGTTTTGCAATCCCTCTTGATTTGTCTGTAGACCCATCATCACAAATGATCAATTCTAGATTTGTATACGATTGGTTGAGCCCACTCAGAATAGCCGACTCAATGAATGTCTCATAGTTATAGCTGGTCATTAATATTGAAATGAGCGGAGCAGAAGGCAGTGCGGGTAGGTTAAGGGGGAATTCCATATTCAAATTTATAACGCCATTCCTTCCTTGATTGAAGCTGCAATTCCTTGAAAATGCCATCGGCCATATCGCCCTAACATCGTAATATTCTGTTCTTTTAATAAACTGATTGCTTCATCAATCCATGTTGAACCAGGCCATGACCATGTGTAGGCAACATCCACCCAGGTTGCGTCATTTACAGCTACATCCTCTATCATCCCCCAGGCTCTCAATTCTTCCTCAACAGTCCTTTTATACGCCATTATTTGTTCGTCTGAAGGCTTTTCTTCAGGAAGAAAAGCTCGCTCGATGTATAAGCTGGCAAGATCAGGGTTATTGTCGGGGACAAAATGAGGATCCACATTGCTATAAAATCCGACTCGATGGAATCCGGATTTACTTTCTGGGACATATATCCAGTGTTCATTAGGACATCGAGGCCCTCTTTCTGCTCCGATATTAAGCACTAATACAGAGCTATGAGGATCGGCCGGCTGTGTAGGGCTGAGTCCCGTCATATTGATCATATGGCTTAGTGGTAAGGTCGAATAAATATGATCGTATGATGCTGTATGTCCATTTTCAAAATGGACGTGCTTTTGGGTAATGTCAATACGAGTGACCCGATGCCCGTAGTGTATATCGCACTGAGAAGCCATCTGAAGTGCCAATTGATCGAGTCCATGTTCGGGGTATACAAACTCTGCATTGTATCCTACATCTGGCGTCTTGCCTTCAGCACCCTGAATCACCAGTTGTTTATCTAAAGGCGTCTTGTAATTGTCCTGGGGGCGAATTTTCGTCCATAAACCCGCCGTATATAATTCATGAAATGGGCTAAAAAAAAGCGCATTGAGTGTTGCACCGAATTGCAAACGGACCCAGTCTGCCATAGTCTCAATATGCCCCTGCGAGCTTGCAGTGAGTTCTTGGAGAGCACGCTCCTGAGCCTGAGGGGCAATATGAGAAAGGTGATATTGGAGTGGATAGGGTACATAGGTACCCGATTCAGGCAACAATACTGCAGATGAGCGCGCATATCTCTTTAACGGAGAATACTGCTCTATAAAGGAAAGTAACTCGGGATCTCCGCCAAAAATCCAGTGGCCTCCTCCGTATTCGAACCTGTAGTACGGAGAGGAATCAGAGGGATTTGTAAAGCGAGTGGTATCACCGGGCAGCATGTAATACGAAGAGCAGATGCCTCCTGGCGATGTTTCAGCCTCATAAACGGGTACACCTGTACGGATTCCAGCAGAGAGGCCTGTCATCCCTGCCCCCAAAATCATGCGATGGCTCATGGAGGTTGTTGTTTCTAGTTTCCTGTTTCGTGTTTCTTGTTAGTTCCGGATTATGGGCATTAACTCAAAACAAACTCGAAACTAATTCTGGGGGTCTGCAAACCGATAACAAGCTTTTGAGTTTCTTTCCTAAAATTGCCCGTAATGTCCCCTCACATGGAACGAATTCTTTTAAGTGCCTGTTTTTATCCATCATTAGTCTATTTGCTCGCCTCGCGTTCGCCTTTCCCCATTACATGATTATTGATCGATCAATTATTCTGACCGGATTATTCCTTGTTCTCATCTTTCCGGCTTCCATGTTCACTTTTTCTGCTCATGCTCAGGAAGGAGTGTATGATGACACCTGGTATACAGGCCAGTCTTCGTTTGTCAAGATAGCCGTTACTCAAGATGGAGTGTATCAAGTAACAGGTGCTGAACTTGCACAAGCCGGGTTATCATTGACAGCGGTTAACCCAGACAATATCAGGCTCTTAAAAAATGGCGTGGAAGTCCCCATTTGGATTGAGGGAGAGACGCCTTCTTCGTTGGCTGAGAACGATGCTATTGTTTTTGTGGGTGAACAAAATAGAGGAGATGAAGAGCTTTGGGCCTTCGAAGAGATAGAGCAGCGGCAGGGCAGTGATTACTTCAGTCTTTTCTCAGATACCACCTGGTATTGGTTGAGTTGGCAGGACGTTCAGGGAATCACTCCCCTGAGATATATGGATACGGATCCGCTACAAACCATTGCGGGACTTCAAACGATCGAGGCAACCGACGAAGTCGATCATTTGGAAGAGGACGTCGCCTACTACTTCGGGGACTCTAATGATGCTGCGCAACCTCAATATACACGGGGCGAAGGATTTGTCTGGTTGTCCTTTACCCACATTGACTCAAACCCCATTGACCGTGTCATTCCGGTATTGCTGGACAACCTATCACCCAATGCCGATTCTGTTCATATAGAAGTCAAATTGAGCAGTGCTTCTGGCACCCAGCATCTCGTTGAGCTGAGGATCGAAGCCAATGGTTCTTCATTGGAATGCGATCAATGTACGGACAGCGAAGAATGGAATGGATATTCGTTCAGGTCTCTCACGGTCAGTATCCCCACATCCCTGATTGGAGCGGCTACGACACTCAATGCGGTCGTGACTTCCCGAAATGACTTTAGCAGCACAGCGAACCGTATTTTAATAGACTGGCTTGAAGCGTCTTATTCCCGGTCTCTCAACATCGATAAGCCACAACAGACCTTTACAGCCGATGCAGGGGCACAATCCTTTCAACTAACACAGTCTGTAAACCAGGAGACGGTTGTATTCAATCCGGACGATCATCGTCGTTTTTTTCTTGGCAACGCAGCATCGTTTACTTTAAACGACAACCCCACTGATCAGACCAGGTATTGGGTCAGTTCAAATGCCTCTTACCTCTCTTCGCAGACGATCCTGACACATACAGTGCAAGATCTTAGTGCAGAAACGGAAGTAGTCGATTACCTGATCATCACAACTCCGGCATTGTTGGAATCAGCGCAAGCGCTTGCCGATTACCGCTCGCAGCAGGATGGGTATACCACGCGCATAGTCTTTCAGAACGATATCTTTGATCAGTTTGATTATGGCCGGCCTACTCCCCTTGCCATCCGCCGCTTTGTT